>CAMUZD010000057.1 GCA_947165115.1 uncultured Clostridia bacterium | reverse complement strand
AATGAGGCAGGTTTTGGTTCATTTATTAAAACGGCGCTCAGAGGCGAAAATGCAGAAATGTCGTTCCTTTTGTTACTGATTTCTGCGGTTATGATAATTGTCTGCCTGTTCTGTCTGCCGATGTCATTGGGAAAACATGGTGTATTAAGGAATAGAATTGTCAATTATATTATGACAGCATCCGCTTTACTTTCCGCTACAGTTGGCGGTATTTGGGGCGGTTTGAAAACTACATACGGTTTTTTGATATATTTCCTCCTGCTTGTTGTAATAGTTGTTTATAACAATTATCTCTACAAAAAAGGTCTTAATATCAAATACACCACCTGCTATATAGGCGGACTGCCGAGCGATGAATACTTCCGATATGTTGACGAAGGCATGAGCGAACTCGATATCCGCAAAAAGATGGTCGAAGCGCTGACCGCTATGCAGGAGGAAGTCAGAGAAAAAGAACGCCTTGCTGCTCTTGAAGAAGAAGAGCGCCGCAAGGCGATGAAGTGAGGGGGTGCCGTAAATGCCGGATGATATCAGAAAAAAGGACCCCGAACTTGAACAGGTAAATTCAAAACTCAGGCAGCTTGTTGATGTTGACAGAAGAGTTATCAACCGAAAGCAGACCATCGGCTATATGCTCTTTGACGGCAGCCGCGATTTCAATATTGACGGGCACAAGGAGCTCTTCGTTGATTCAATTCTCAAAATAAGCCTTCCCCTTCAGTCAAAATACAATATTATTGCGGGCGCGTGGGATGTCATAGACGATCTGCTGGTCGGCGGTATTATCGAAAAGACAAGAACACGCTGGGGTAAATTCGTCCCCTATATCTTCCTTGGCGGTATTCCGCTCGCAATTATCTCGGCTATTTACTGGCTGCTCCCGATAATCTTTTCGCCGGAGCATGTAAACAACTTTGAATATCTGCCGAAGTTCGTAGCGTTTGCCGCTCTGGATATGCTCTTTGAGCTCTTCTCGAATTTCAAGAACGTGGCTATAGGCGGATATATTTCGACAATAACCCCCTACCCTTCGGATAGACGCCGTCTGCTTGCGATTTCAAGCTATTTCAGCATAATTTATTCAAGAATTCCCGATTTGATAATCGAATTCATGCTGGACTTTATCAAGAACGGCATTGTTAAATCCGCGACACGTTCCACCGCAGATATGATTAAAGCATCCATGCTTATTGTCGGGCCCTTCACGGCGATAGTTTCGGGTATTATCATATCCTGGTATTGCAAGATGGCAAAGGAAAGGGTCCACCAGAGAATCGAGACAGCCAAGGTATGGCAGAGTCTCAAAACAGTTGTAACAAACAGGCCTATACTGATGTATATGCTCAGCAACGCGCTCGGCTCATTCGGCACCGGTCTTACGACAAACGACTATTACCGTCAGGTGCTGAATATGACTACATTCGAGACAATAGCGGGCATTCCCTCATTCTTCTTCCAGCCAATCGGTTTCTCAAAATACAATTATCTGACTACCAAATTTTCAACGCGCACTCTCTATATGGTCTCGCATGTTTTTGCAAAGACATTTTATATACCGATATTCTTCTACGGAATGTTCCTAAAGGATAAGAAGGGCAACCGTTTCTTCACGAAGCGAATACCGATGCTGCCGGTTACTGCGGTTTGGGAAATCATTTATGCAATTTTCTGGGGCGTCAGAAGCCTTTCCGAAAAGGAAATCGGCAACGAGTGTAATGACTTCATTGAATGGAAATACGGCATGAGAAACGAGGCTACACTATCAGTCGCGAGCACTATTATATGCAAGATTCCGGCACGACTCAACGGCGTGCTTCAGCCGAAATACAAGGAATGGATAAACTACGACCAGACCGCTTATACCGAAGGACGCCGTCAGCCCGAAAGAGCTGAAAAATGGATATTCGCAATGGCGACGATTATCCCCGCTTTCCTTGTTCTCTCGAGTATGATTCCCATGTTCTGGTATAATATCAACAAGGATGAACGCGACAAGATGTATCGCGAGCTCAACGAGAGAAGAGTAAAAATGGCTGAAAAGATTACACAGATGGCGGAAGGAACAAAAGCAACAGCCGAATAATTAAAAGCCCTCTCCATGACGGAGAGGGCTTTTATTGTTTATCCGGTTATCTTTTTTCTGAACACCTTGCCCGTTTCGCAGATGAGTTTGAGCCAGGGGTAAACCATTGATTCATCAAATTTTGAGGCGGCGCAGGTCTGGGCATAGGTTTCGAAACTGAGGTCGCCTTTATAGCCGATTTCCCTGAGCGCGGCGCAGAAATGATTCCAGTCAATCGTGCCGGTAATAGGTGCTCTGTGTTGATCCTTGGCGCCGTTGTTATCGTGTATATGAAGGCACTTGATTCTCTTACCGTATTGCTGAATAACGACTCTTAAATCGTGATGAAGTATATTCGCATGACCGGTGTCAAGGCAGAGGCCGAAAACCTCTCTGCCCGCTTTTTCATTAAGCATATCAATAAATTCAGCGGCCTTTAAGGCATCCGAGCAGCAACCCTGATAATTTACGCCGTTGTATGTAACAAAAAGATTCTCGAGACATACTGTGACTTTACATTCAAGCAGAGTCGGAATAAGCGATGTGTATAGTTTCTCGTTGAGCGCGTAAATATCTGCCGGAGTATTCACTTCATCGGCAAGCGAATAGGAAACGCCGTGAATAACAAGCCGCGGGCAACCGATATAATCACAGAATTCGATATTCCTCTTATATGCCTCAACAGCGTAATCAATGAATTCGGGATATTCCCTAACCCAGCAGGGAAAAAGAGCATGAGCCTGAGATATAGTAAGGCCGTTCTTTTTAATAGTTTCAAGCTCTTCCTTATAGTATTCAACCACCTCATCAAGAGGCTTTTCAAATATACAGTTTCCGCCGTAGATTCCTTTTCTGACATCTCCGGGTTTCCAGGTGTGGTCAAGATTCCAGTCAATTCCGCCAAAGCCTGCTTTTTTAAACAGAGCATAACCTTTTTCGACGCCCAATTCATCAACGACATCGCCGGTCTGAACACAGATTTTCATATATCATTCTCCGTCAATATTTGATACAATGAATATATCACAAAAGTCATATTCCGTCAATTATTCATTGTTGAATAATTCATAATTGTATTGTATAATAAGGATGTAATGAGGTGATAAAAATGAAAATAATGCTCAACCCAAATGAAGAAGTTGTAAAAGCCGTCAAGGAAGGGCTCGATAGAAAGGGTGGCTACTGCCCCTGCCGCAGAGAGGAAACTCCCGACACAAAATGTATGTGCAAGGAATTCCGAGAGCAGATTAAGGACCCGAGTTTTGAGGGCTACTGCCACTGTATGCTCTATTATAAATCACTTGAAGAGGAGAATGAAAATGGCTGAAATCACAATCACAAATGCTAATTTTGAAGAAGAAGTTCTTAAATCCGACAAACCCGTTTTGCTCGATTTCTGGGCTACATGGTGCGGCCCCTGCATGATGCTCGGACCCATTGTCGCAGAGATTGCAGAGGAAAGAAGCGATATTAAGGTCGGCAAGGTCAATGTAGATGACGAGCCTGTGCTGGCAAATATGCTTGGAATTCAGAGCATACCGATGCTGATTTATTTCAAGGACGGCAAAGCGGTTGATTCCTCAATCGGCTACGTTCCAAAAGAAAAAATTCTTGAAATGCTTAAATAACTAACGCAAGCCTTCTCCGCCGTGAGAAGGCTTTTTTATTTAATCAGTTTACGGTTGATTTTTAATATATGATATTATATAATAGATAGGAATATTTTTCGGAAGGTGCATATATGTCGAAAGAAATCAAAACGGTTAAAACCGAAAAGCCGAATACAACTTTATGGCAGACAATAAAATTTGTTATGGTCGCAACACTCGCCGGAGTGACGGAAACGGTCACCTATGCCGTGCTGGTGCTGGGGCTTAAGGGAATGACGAAGGAAGTCTCATTTGTCGGGCAGAAATATCTGATGGGCGCTTTTATCGCTTATCTTGCTTCGGCGCTTATAGGACAGATTGTTTCATTTATCGTCAACAGAAAAGCGACATTCAAGGCAAATAACAATATCGGTGTGGCGCTTGTTTTCTTTGTGATAATGGTGGCTGTGATCGTAGTCGGTCAATCATATTTCGGCCCGATGCTCAATGAATATTTCGCAAAACTCGCCGGAGGAATCGAAAACAAGCTGCTTCACACGCTCTGCGCCGATTTTGCCGGCAAGGCAATTCTTATGTTCTGCACAATGGTCTTTTCCTTCATAATGAATAAATTCTTTATCAATAAACGCACCGAAAAAAGTGAACCGGAAATCAAAGAGGAAACGAGGGAAGAAAAATGAAATTTACCAAGATGCACGGTATAGGCAATGACTATATCTATTTCAACTGCTTTGAAGAAAGAATAGAAAACCCCGAGGAATTATCAATCAGACTTTCTGACAGGCATTTCGGAATCGGCGGCGACGGCATAGTTCTGATTATGCCGAGCGAGATTGCCGATTTCAGAATGAGAATGTTCAATGCCGACGGCAGTGAGGGCAAAATGTGCGGCAACGCGACCCGCTGCATTGGCAAATATGTATATGAAAAAGGTCTCACGGATAAAGCCTCAATTACTCTTGAGACTCTAAGCGGAATCAAGAAACTCGATTTTGACATAAAAGACGGAATTATCGAAAAGGTTACAGTAGATATGGGCAAAGCCGTATTTACCGCAAAAGATATTCCGGTCATTTCGGATAATAACGAAGTTGTTGAAGAGGAGCTTACTGTCGGTGACAGAACAGATAAAATCACCTGCGTTTCGATGGGAAATCCCCACTGCGTAATCTTCACCGAAGGCATCGATTCTCTTGACCTCGAAAAAATCGGCCCGGGTTACGAGAATAATCCAAGATTCCCCGAAAGAATAAACACCGAGTTTGTTGAATACATAGATCCAACCACTCTCAAGATGAGAGTTTGGGAGAGAGGCAGCGGAGAAACTCTCGCCTGCGGCACGGGAGCCTGCGCAACGGTTTCTGCAGCGGTTAAAACAGGCAGATGCAAAGCAGACGAATTTGTTACGGTAAAACTCATAGGCGGAGACCTTGAGGTTATGTATAAATCCGACGGAACAGTCATCATGAAAGGTCCCGCAGCATTTTCATTTGAAGGAGAAGTAAAATAATGGCACACATCAATTCAAATTATCTCAATATCAAAGAAAGCTATCTTTTCTCTGAGGTTGCAAAAAGAACGGCAAAATTCAAAGAGAGCCATCCCGACGCTGATATAATCCGCCTTGGAATCGGCGACGTCACACGCCCGCTTGCTCCTACAGTGATCGAAGCGCTTCATTCAGGTGTTGACGATATGTCGCGTGGCGAGACTTTCAAGGGCTACGGCCCCGAGCAGGGCTATGATTTCATAAAGAATTCTCTTAAGTATTACTATGCAGAAAAGGGTGTTGAGCTCGATAAAGATGAGATATTTGTTTCTGACGGCGCGAAGAGCGATCTCGGAAACATTCTCGATATATTCTCAAAGGATAATGTTGTCCTCGTTCCGGATCCGGTATATCCGGTTTATGTAGATACGAACACCATGGACGGCAGAGAGATAGTTTATCTCAAGGCGGATGAGAGTAACAATTTCCTCCCCCTTCCGGACAAGAGCATTAAAGCGGATTTGATATATCTCTGCTCCCCCAATAATCCAACAGGTGCCTGCTACGACAGAGCCGCTCTGGTTGAATGGGTGAACTATGCAAACGAAAACAATGCTGTTATTCTTTTTGACGCGGCTTATGAATGCTTTGTTTCTGATGAATCTCTTCCGAGAAGCATTTATGAAATAGACGGCGCCAAAACCTGCGCCATAGAATTCTGCTCATTCTCAAAAACCGCTGGATTCACAGGCACAAGATGCGGATATACCGTAGTTCCCTTCGCACTCGAGAGAGACGGTCACAAATTGAATAAATTCTGGCTCAGAAGGCAGACCACCAAATTCAACGGCGTTTCATATATTGTTCAGAAAGGCGCCGCCGCCATCTTTACCGAGGAAGGCAAAAAGCAGATAAAAGAAAACATTGATTATTACAAAGAAAACGCGAAGACAATCACAGATACGCTTGACCGCCTCGGAATCTGGTATTGCGGCGGCAAGCACTCTCCCTATATCTGGTTCAGATGCCCCGGAAATATGGGCTCCTGGGAATTCTTTGACGCTCTGCTTGAAAAAGCAAACGTGGTCGGCACTCCCGGAGAGGGCTTCGGCGAAAACGGCAAGGGCTATTTCCGCCTGACTTCATTCTCAACTCACGAAAACACAGTTGAAGCCATGAAACGCTTTGAAAAAGCGTTCGGCGGAAATGACTGATTCCAAAAAAGAAAACAGGATAATATTCATCTGCTGGCTCGCCTACGCGATAGCGTATGTGGGTCGGCTGAATTTCGGCGCGTCAATAGTTGCAATCGTAGCCGAAACAGGCCAGCCGAAAGCGACTGTCGGACTTGTCAGTTCATTCTTCTTCTTTGCCTACGGTATAGGACAGCTGGTCAACGGAATTCTCTCAAAGCACTATAACGGCAAATATATGGTGTTCGGCTCGCTGTTTATTTCAGGCATTATCAATTTCATTATGCCGATGTGCAGTTCCGTGTCCGTTATGAAGTATATCTGGCTGATTAACGGCTGTGTGCAGTCGGTTTTATGGACAACGATAATAAAAACAATTTCCGAATTCGTCAGCAACAAGAAGATGCCATCAGCCATTATGGCGATGAGCACTACAAACACTTTCGGCACCTTTGTAGTTTACGGTCTTTCTGCTTTGTTCGTTAAGTTCTTCAACTGGAAATATACTTTCTACACAGCGAGCATCCTGCTGTTTATCACCGCAATTTTGTGGTTCATTCTATACGGCAGCGAAAAGCCGCCTGAAATAATCAGGGAAAAGCAGCAGACATCTCAGAAGAGTTACAGAAAAAGCAATATAATATGGATGATGCTGATAACCGTTGCGCTCGCCGGGATTGCGAACGGCTTCATAAAAGACGGTATTAACACCTGGGTTCCTAATCTGCTTTATGAGGAATTCGGCGTGTCGCAGTCGTTCTCGATTCTCCTGACTCTCCTGCTCCCGCTTGTATCAACACTTTCTGCGGGCGTTATTAAAATGATTCACGACAGAATCAAATCGCATAATGCGATGAACGTCCTGCTATATACTTTCAGCGCAATTCTCTGCGCGGGAATAATTCTGTTCCTGCGAATTCATTCGATTGTTCCGATTATGATCTGCTTTATGCTGACATCGGCAACAATGGCAATGGTAAACAATGTAATTACCAGCATGTTCCCGCTCGACAGAAGAGCTATGATAAACTCGGGATTTGCCGCAGGACTGCTGAATACCTTCTGCTATGTCGGCAGCACAATCACCGCCTATTCTCTCGGCGCTGTTTCGGAGAAATCCGGCTGGAATTCGGTATTCACGATTATGCTTATTGTAAGCATTGCGGCCGCTGCAGTTTCGACAATCGGCAGTATATTTGACAGAAAACACAAACTGACTGTTCCGGAGGGCTGATATGAAAAACGCAATTACTCTAGGCAGACATCCGATAAGGCAGTGCAGATTCTATTCGAAATATGATAAGAATGTGCCCGCCGCTCTCTTTGAAATCAAAAACGAAAAACCCGATTTAGAGGGATTCCCCTGCCCGCTCCCCTGCAGAAAAAGCGAATATACCTGCTTTGCGGAAGGCGACGGTGTAACCTGGTTCGGTTCAAAGAAGGGCATCACAAAATATGAGCCGGATGCGGAATATGAATATGACAGAGTCATGTATTATTCTGCCGACAGGGATTTGCCCGATAACGATGTGAAGGCGATTCTGCCCGAAGGAAGGAACGCCTGGATACTTACGGCCTCAGGCGTAACATTTATCGAAGAGCGCCTGCTTACTCCTACAGAAATATGCAAAGAACTGCTTGAAGAAACACTCAGATACGTTGACCGACACGGCATGATAAGCCAGAAGCGTCTCACGAGGCCGGGCATTCTCGAATCTGCCGCGGCATACGGACATTCGGATAATGACGGCGGATTCACCGCCTGCTTTGATATCGGCGAAATCTTCAGATATGCTACCCTCAAAAGAGAGATGGAAATAAACGATCCCGAAGTTCTTGAAGCAAAACAAATTGCGACAAGAGCTCTTGAGGCATGCCTTCTGCTGATGCATATTCACGGCAGAGGCGACGGCTTCGTTGCGAGAACTTATCTTACCAAGGACGAACCCGTTCCCGATGACGGACTGTTTTTCAAGAGGCAGGGCGATTATGCGGTCTGCCTTGATACTACCTTTGCCAGAGAGCAGGGCTGCGTGGGATATAAGGTCCCCTGCCGAGCTCCAGGTCCCGAAAGG
>CAMUZD010000056.1 GCA_947165115.1 uncultured Clostridia bacterium | reverse complement strand
TGAAAACGGCAAAATCAATGCTGACCTTAAGGTTTACGGTATCGTTGATATCAACACCTTAACAAAGGATAATATTAAAATTGACGGCGCTGCCGTTGAAGCTGCGGAAAAGGCAGACGACAACACCGTTAAGCTCACTCTCTCGGCAGACGGCGTTAAGAGTGTGAACGATTTTGCCGACCTCTTTGGCAAAAAGGCAATGACGATTGGTGATTACGAAACCACTGTTTCTGTTTCACAGGCAAGCTTTTATCCCGTTTTCGACTATGTTGAAGCGGACGGCGATAATCTAAAATTAACGCTCAAGCTCTATGCAAACAACGGTACGTTTGATAAAAATATCAAAGCAGAAGCTATCAGCTTTGCAGATGATTTTAAAGACGCAAAGGCTGAATCAATTAAGGTTGACAGCGACACGGTTGCTACCCTTATTCTTTCCGTTCCCGCAAACGGTCAGACTACGGAAACCTTCAAAATGAACGGCACCGTTACACTTGCCGCAGGCGCACTCACAAATGCGTGGGGCGATAAGACCTCAAAGGAGACTTCGTTTACCCGTGTTTATTCGGGCGAATCCCTCGGCAGAGCGGTTACTTTAAATACCGAAACATTACAGGAAATTGCAAAATACACCAGCGGCAAGGATACGCTCTTTGGTCAGATTTGCTACTGGGGCGGAGTTGGCGGTAAGGTCTTTTCAATAGCAAAAACCGTGCTTGAATTTACAGGCGTGCTTAAATCCGAGCATCAGCAGGTAATGGAAGCACTTGCTGAGATCAACAAAAAGGCTGATACCATTATCAGTAATCAGTATATTATGATGGATATGCTCAACGAGATAAATACCGATATAAAGCAGGGCCAGACTGAACCGTATCAGGAAAACATTGAAAAACTTAACTCGGCGATTGAAAACTTAACCGAAACATTTTCAAATGCAGCTCTTTACATGGCTCTTGATGATGCCGTTAAGGCAGGAGAACTTAAAGCGTTACCTGATTTTTCAGGTCTTAAGGGAGACACCCTTATAGCTGAAAAAGCAAAGTATAAAGAACTCTATGTGCCGAATATGGACAAAATGACAGCGGCTGAAATTACCGATTACAACGTTCGTCTTGTACATTGGATTGAAGCTAATAAAGACAAGACGGAAATATACGGCACGGCATTTAAGAATTTTGATGTTAGATACGATAACTTGTATGCTGTTTTGGATGCGACTGCATTGCAGTTAAGCAGAACGGACGCTACCAATCCGCTGTCAAGATATGATGAACTATGCTCTGCTAAGTATAACTTTGATTCTCAGTGCTATCCATTCCGACTTTCCCTTCGTGAAACGGCGAAATTGCTTCTTGGAAAGGGCTTGGGCTTGGTCGCATATTACAATATGATTGAGAAGTACCCCGCAAATTCCGATTTTGATACAGTACAAAAACACGTTACCGCTGCTGCGGAACGCGTTGACGCACTTTCAAATCATTTAGGCGCTTCACCGGAAGGGGTTAGAAATAATAAGGAATATCCTTATTCCTATGTTTTAGGCAAACGGCTCAACTTTAGTGATACTTCCGGATTCAAAGGATACTATAGAGTTAAGAATTCAGACGCCATTGACGGAGCTATGTTTGATCATAGCGCCTCGGCTTACAAAAACTGGACCACTGTTGATATGAATTCATTCGTTTCCAGAATACAGTATAATACTTTGGCTGAAGAGCTTAAAGCTGCCGGAATAGACACAAAATACGATATGCTGTTCCAGATGAACACACCAACCACTCAAGTGTCAAGATTTCAGGCAATAGCCACTGTTAGCGGCAAGACAATCAAACTGAACGATAACAAGGTTTCAGAAAATGAATTGGGTAAGATGTCTTACCCAGGCTACGGCTCGCCGCAATACACAAAAACAAGAGACACGGTTTTTGTATATGTGTTGTCAAATTAAATAGTTGCAAAAGCAAAGCCCACCGCAATCCGCGGTGGGCTGATTCCTTATCTTTTATTCTGTCGGAATTTCCAAATCAAACGGCTCGATGTTTATTACATCCGCCGCGGGCGTTCTGTCCGGCAGAGGATTTTCAAGCAGCTCATCATATGTGTATTTCATTCGCATGGTTGCCATATCGGAATAATAAACATTTCCGAAAATATCCGTTGCAAAGAATACATACTGATATTCGCTTCCGTCCAGCGGTATTTCGGTAATATCTTTGTCAAAAACAATCTCTCCGCATTCAAACTCATCGCCGTAAACATCCTGTATTCTTCCGTCTTTGATTATTTTTTCGGTGAGCAGTCTGATCCTTACATCTGCATTGATATCATAGGTCGTATTATCGGGTATGCCGTTCTCATCCGGACCTTTACGGATATTGGGACCGACATAATAACCGTTATTAAACTCGTTTTCATCCCATACGAATCCGTAATGCAGCGAGGCGCGGTCAACATCCTTAAACGGTTCTTTGTCATAATTGATTTTAATGGGCGTTTCAAAGGCAAGAAAATCATTTGAGTTGCTGAGAGCCGAGCAATACATCCGGTGCCCCTTAAACGCGAGAGTAACGCCTCTGAAATTGCTCTTGAAAACCATATTCTCATAATCTTTATCGATATCGTTATTGGTGCAGAGAATATGGCGCGTGCCGTCGCTGTCGGTTTTCATCAGCATAAAATCAATGGCAGAGAGGTAGGCGTAGCTTTCTTTTGTAAGAGATACGGAAAAGGCGCCGCTTTCGCTTATGCTGCCTTTGTCGGTAAATTCAATCGGAACATCGGGGACATTTAAGAAATGGTTTTTGAGGAATCTGCCGTATTCCTCGCTGACGCTGAGCGATACATAGTCTTCAATTTCCCGCTCGTTAAATTTTATGGGATAGTAGAAGGAAACACCTTCGTTGCTGCGGCTGCCGCTGTTTACCATATAAGGAACCGCTTGGTTAATCGCACTCATCAGATCCACCATGGATAAGCCCTCATCCCATGCCAGATCAAAAAAATTCACCAGGTCTACCATGTTTGAGCTGTCATCAAAGGGGTTATCCAGGCCGAACTTCTCGCACCTTTTCGCGGCGGCAGTCAGACGGGTGAAAAAGTTCTCGGTTTCTGCCGTTTTATTCAGAAATGCGGAGCATTCATTAAACTGTTTCACGAGCTCGTCGGCATTTGACAGGTTAATCAAAGACAGCGTTGAATAAGTATCCTTGCCTGTGCTTTTGCATTTATCCATAAAACTGTCGCAGATTTTTTTGCCGATTTCTTCATTTGATTTATCCGAAGCGAACGCCTCGCACATTGCCTTGTAATCCATGCCGCCGGCAGGGATGATTTCCTCGGAAGCAATCATATAATCCGAGTAATCACTCATTACGGAAACCACCTCAATTGTTGCCATCAGGCAGGCGTCGAAGGTGATAAAATCAAGCTTTGATTTCAGCTGAGCGTTATCAAGGGCCTCTTTCAGCTCGGCCAATGATAAGGAATCAAAGGAATAGTTTTCGTCAAAGCAGACTCCCTTTGCAGAGCCGCCGCCGTGATCCCAAAGCACAAGCATGTTGCGCTCGGCAGGGTAGTTTTCCGATCCCCATTTCAAAAAATCGCCGAGTGTTTCGCTCTCGCCCATATTGCCGTTCGGCAGAGATTCGATAAGATTTAAGCTGCCGTCTTTAACTTCATAACGCTGAAGAGCGTTGTTGTCTATATTGTGAGAGCGCCATGTTGCGGCGCCGCCGGTCTCAATAACTATATTCACATCGTCACCGACTGACGCCGTGAGCAGTTCATCAATGTTTTTCCCGGCTAGCCCCTGCTTTGTTTCGAGATTGGAGCCGCACATATAGATAAATAATGTTTTACTGTTTTTCTTTATATTTACGCAGCCGCAAAAAATTGCCAGCGGCAGCAAAGCTATCAAAAAAACAGAAAGAGCTCTGCGCATTTCTTTTTTCTCCTGTTGATTTTTACAGCCCGGCTTTGCCAAATCATAGTCCTCCATATTGATTTTGCTTTTTATTCCTACAAATCCCGATTTGTATTATTCTTTCTGTGCGATTTATCCCGGCAAACCGGAATTTGTCTATTTATAAAGAACGCAATTATATCGAATCGCTGGCCCGTCAGGGTATTCAATGATGATTTTTTCCTCTGAAAAGCCGCATTTGCGGTAGAAACCGATCGAATCATCGTCTGTCTGTGCTTTGATTTTTTCTATCCCCTCCGACTCTGTCACGCTCTGGATAAGTCGTTTCCCGATTCCTTTACGACGGGCATTGCCTGATACAGCTATTCCGATAATCTCAGCGGCATCGTCTGAAAGTTTCAGGATCATCATGCCAATTTTCTTGCCGCAACAATCACATACAAATACTTTCACCGTTGAATAGTGTAAATAGTCTTCCATCTGTGTTTTATAGTTCTTGTATGTCGGATGATACATACAGGAAGCATAGATTGAAAACGCATCCTCTGACAGCAGCCAATCTGTATCCTCACATAACACAATTTTCATAGTCGGCCTCACAAATTCCGATTTGTCGATTTGATTATAGCATATTATTATCCGTATTTAAACATCTTTTTGTACTTTCATCCAATAGAAATATTTCAAACTATGAAATGTCTGTCAGAGAAAAACTGAAAGGAAAATGGTACAAAACCGCCGATACGGTATCGGTAAAAACGTGCCCGAAACAGCCACTCTTGAAAAACTCAGAAATAATCGAGATAATAAATCGCTTATAATTACTCCGTAACTATCTTATTCTCATTCTTTTTCCATTTATTGAATTCCGTGTTCACCCAGTCCGGGCCGGCTATTCTCAGCTTGCCTGCGAATGTGCAGACCCAGCCCCAGAACGGCGGGCTTATCTCAACGTCAACCTCTGTGCTGTATATCTGCACACCGTCTATAACCTCGGATTTTTCTATCTTCTGTTTCTCACCGAATTTATCAAATATGTATTCAAAGGCCTCATCGGTGAATTCAAGCGTGACCTTTTCCCTTTGGCCTGTATACATCCCGAAAACGTCGGTACTGAATTTCTCGGTCTCTGCGATCTTAGCCTCAGCTTCTGCGCTGATGGGTTCGTCGCATACGCTTATATCCGATAAGCGGTCAATTCTCCTTGTGAATACGCCTCTGTCCTCGCGGTAAATAATCACATAGTAGTTGTCGCTGTGAAATACCAGTGAAATCGGCTCCTCTGTGTATCTCTTCTTATGATGTCTGTAAACCGGAGTTGCCTTGTAGTTGAGATTGTAGGCGTAAAACGAAATTTTCTTTTTCTCGCTGATGGCTTTGGCAATGGTTTCAACATTATAATAGGTGTGGGTGCTGCTGTGTTTGCGATTATTGAAATGAACATCAATCGCCTTGATTGCGCCTTCCTTATGAATGCCGCCGAGCTTGGCAACCTTTTCAATCAGGGCATCGGTTTTCTTCTCATTAATGAAATTGGCGGCGTGAAGAGCATCAACGATAATCTTCAGTTCGCTCACATCAAACTGCTGATCGGCGATATAGTATCCGTTACCCTTGCCGCATCTCTGCTTTTCAATCGCGACGCCGTAAGTGTTGAGAAGTTCAACATCGTCATAGAGAGTCTTTCTGTCGCACTCATAGCCTTCGGCGGTTAACCTCTCGCAGATTTCAACGGTGGTCAGGCAATGCTCGTCATCAGTCTCGCTGCGAAGCAAATCCAATAACCGGAGTATCCTCAGTTTCCTGCTCGCGTCTGCCATATAAACGCCTCCCTTTGCAAATTTACTTAAATTATATAATATTTCAAGAGCAATTACAAGAAAAAAGTGATTTGCTGAGTAAGAATACGGACAGCAAAAGCCGACTTAGAAGTTTTTTATTGAACGGCACATATTACTGTTATATAATTATTTCAAATCAAATTTCAGGAGGAATAATTTATGGCAGCAGGAATTTTAAAGGACAGAGTTAAAAGCATACCCGTAACAGCTACGGAGTTGCCCAAGGAATTTGCTCCTCTTTTTCAGAATGAGCAGATAATCGGCTGTTACAAAGGAATCCGCGATCTGATTATCTTTACCGATATCAGAATCGTATCAATTGATGTTCAGGGTATTACCGGAAAACAGAAGGTTCTCACCACTATTCCCTACACTCACATCAGTGAGATGACTATTGAGACAAGCGGATATCTCGATATCGACACCGACCTGATACTGAGGACCACAGGCGGCACGGCAATGGGTTACAGCTTCAGAAACGGTAAGGATGTAATCGCCATTCAGAATTTTGTAGCACACAAAATGCAGTAAGTCTCATAAATCTGCGGCGGCAATTCTCACGGATTGCCGCCTGACTTTTATAATTTTATTGAAAAATCTCGCGCGCGTGTGATATAATAAATTTATTATGGAGTAATAATGCCTAATGATTTAATAATTGATTTGAGGGTTGAATATGAATAAAGAAAATGCCGGTGTAATTTACATTCTCACCAATCCAAGTTTTCCGGAATATGTTAAAATCGGATATGCAAATGATTTGACTAAAAGGCTCAAAGATCTTAACAGAAGTGAATGTATTCCTTATGCCTTCAGGGTGTTTGCAGTATATGAAGTTAATGAGAGATTGCAGGACATTGCAATTCATAAAATGATTGACAGTATTAACCCAAATCTCAGAGCCATTGAAACATTTGATGGCAAAAAGCGTAAAAAAGAATTCTATGCAATGAGTGCCGATGATGCCTATGCAATTCTTGAAACTATTGCAACACTCAGCGGAACTGCCGACAGACTTCACAAGATGTCTCCCGAAGGTCATGAAATAATTGATGAAAAACTTGCTGAAGAAATAGAAGCAAAAACTGTTTACTCCGAAAAGTCATTTTTTGAAAAAGCTGACGAAACAACAAAATCATTATATGAAAAACTGAAAGCAGAGCTTTTGAAATTTGACGGCGCTTTTGTCGAGCCGAAGAAATTATATATCGCCTTTAAGGCCACGAAAAATTTCGCCGATGTTGAGGTTCAGCGCCACGGTCTTAAGGTTTTTATCAATATGAGCAAAGGCACCTTAAATGATCCCGATGATATTACCGACGATATGTCAAACAAAGGTCACTGGGGCAACGGCGATTATCGTGTTTATATCAACGAAGATTCCGATTTTGATTATATAATCGGTCTGATTAAACAATCATACAAAGCGAATAAATAATTATTACGGGAGAATGTTGAGTTAAATAAAACTTCAATTTAAAGTGGAGGAATCCACACTATGATAATGCATAGATAATACACTTTCTTCACTCGAGTAACATCTTCATCAAATTAATTCAAGAGGCAGCTTATGGACAGAGATAATGTTAAGAATATAATTAAGGCTAGGAAAAAGATATTGGAAGACAGTAAGAATCTTTTTGAAAAATCCTATTCCGGTATCAGCAAAATACCTTCCGGCCGGGCTTCGGATAAGCTGACCGAAGGCTGTCTTGTACTTGAAGGCGGAGCTTTCAGGGGACTGTACACTCAGGGCTTTCTTGATGCTTTGATGCTTGCCGATATAAATCTTTCGTGTGTTATTGGTGTGTCTGCCGGCGCACTGGGCGGGGCAAATTATGTTTCGGGACAAATCGGAAGATCGGCAAGAATAAACCTTAACTATCGTGCCGACAGCAGATACATAGGTAAAAAAGCGTTGGAAAACAGCCGCAGCCTGCTTGATGTGGGCTTTCTTACCGAGGACAGAGGAATAATCCACGAAACTCTTGATACTATAAGGTTTTACAGACCTGAGCAGAGATTTGTGGCAGTAGCGACAAACGCTCTTAACGGAGAAACGGTATATTTTGAAAAAGGCGTGTGTGACGATGTAATCGCGGGCATACGCGCCTCTGCCACTTTGCCGTTTGTTTCGCCGGCATATATAATTGACGGAGTTCCGTATTTTGACGGCGGCTGTTCATGTAAAATCCCCTATGAATGGGCAATTGAGCAGGGATATCGCAAAATTATGGTCATAAGAACACGGGAAAAGTCTTTCAGGAATCCGAGCAGACGCATTCAGGGATCACTCAAAGTTTACGGCAGATACCCTGAATTTGCTGAAAAGATTGCCAACAGCGATATAAACTACAACCGGCAGTGTGATGAGATTGAAAAATTACAGTCCGACGGTCAACTTAAACAGTTTTGCCCATCGAGAAAGCCTGGAATTATTATGATTGAGAGGGACCTTGAAAAACTCGGTGAACTATATTGGCTTGGCTATAACGATTGTCAGGCTCAGCTTGATGAAATAAAAACTTACCTTGAAATCTAATATCTGTTTGCTGCACATCAGAGAGTTGTTCATAAGTGTTGATAGTCGAATCATAAACATATTGCGTTTCTGAGCGCTTTTCAATTTGGGCAACAGCAAACAACAAGTGTTCAATATTGGTTTTATAATTGTATGTAGATATCACGATAAGGCTGATGCCATTGGCGCTTTTATGTTCCGGCTCCGGGAGATG
>CAMUZD010000055.1 GCA_947165115.1 uncultured Clostridia bacterium | reverse complement strand
AGATGAAGGCACTGAAAAGCCTTCTCGGAATGTAGAACAAATTCGGATTTGTAGGTGTGTTATGAAAGTCGAATTAGGCGATTATATTACTGAGTATTCAGTTCGAAATAAAACTGGAGAAGATATTCCGGTATATAGTGTTACAAATACACAGGGATTCTGTCGTGATTATTTCGGTAAAGAGGTTGCTAGCAAAGATAAAACAACATACAAAATTGTTCCAAGAGGTTGTTTTGCATATAATCCGTCAAGAATCAATGTGGGTTCTGTTGATTGGCAAAGAAATGAAGAACGAGTTATTGTCAGTCCATTGTATAATGTGTTTTCAGTTTCTCCTGAACTTGATCAGCAATATTTGTATTATTTTCTGAAAAGTGATATATCTTTGCATTACATAAGGAACGCCGCTACTGGCAGCGTGAGGGATAATCTTAAGCTTGACATGCTTAAAAAATTTCCGATAGAACTTCCGGATTTACAAACGCAGTTTTCAATTGTGAAAACTATCGACAGCGTAGTTAAAGTGATTGAACTACATAAGACAATGCTCAACTCTTTTGACGACCTCATCAAAGCCCGATTTGTCGAGATGTTTGGAGACATGATACTGAATCCCAACGGTTGGGATAAATATCATTTAGGTGATGTTTGCGATGTGAGAGATGGCACACATGACTCCCCACAGTATTATAACGAGGGATATCCATTAGTTACTTCTAAAAATGTTTCAGGTGGAAAAATTGATTTAAGTAATTGCAGCTTAATTAGCGAGGAAGATTTCAACAACATTAATAAACGTTCTAAGGTTGATTTGGGCGATATAATAATGCCTATGATAGGAACAGTTGGCAATCCAGTTATTGTTGATATAGAGCCCTGTTTTGCTATTAAAAATGTAGCACTCATTAAATTTAAGGAAAAATCGTTAGTAACTAACATCTTCGTAAAGGCTTTACTTGAATCTGACTATTTTGATAATGCTGTTATTAATAAAGTTAGAGGCGGAACTCAAAAATTTATTTCTTTGGGTGACATTAGGAATCTTGAAATATGTTTGCCGCCAATAAACACTCAAAATGAGTTTGCAGAATTCGTTCAGCAAATCGACAAATCAAAATTTATATATCTCGGAGGGATATACTATGACAATAGACATTTTGAAAGGAATGATAGCTCTTGCAGATGGCAGAGAGCCGGTTGATGTTGCAAAAGTATGCCGTCAAACACTCTCGTCATCTATTGACTACATTTTTGAAAAAGAAAAGAAAAGGAAGCCCGAGACCGCATCTATGCTCGAGCTTCTGGATAATTCTGTTGTCAAGGATTATATTTCTGACTCTTCAATACTGAATTCCCTCCATTATATACGTATACTCGGCGCAAATGCAGAACACAGCAAACGAGTAAAAAAAGCGGAATCAGAGCTTGCGCTTGATAATATCAAATCTTTTGTCGCATTCCTTGAATGTAAAGAAAGCGGCATTATGGCCGATTATGCTTTACCTCACTATATAAGCGAGGAAATGACCAGAAAGCTGTATATTGATCTTTATCTTAAAGAAGCCGGTTGGGATGTTCTTGAGGTTGAAAATCAGATATTCCCCGGTAAAGCAGGAATTGAAATAAAGGTTGAAGGAATGCCCAACCCTCAGGGCTTTGGTTTCTGTGATTATGTGCTTTACGGTGACAACGGTATGCCTCTTGCTATTGTTGAGGCAAAAAAGACATCTATTGCTCCTGTTACCGGCAAACATCAGGTTGACCTTTACGGCGACTGTATGAAAGCAAAATACGGTTACAAGCCCATACTTTATTACACAAACGGCTATCAAACATATATTATGGATGGAGTTTATCCTGACAGACTTGTCGCGGGATTCCATTCAAAAGAAGAACTGGCTCTTATGCTTCAGCAGAGAAGCAGAGGGCCTATAACCGATATGAAGGTGAACACAGAAATAGCCGGCAGGCACTATCAACAGCAGGCTATTACTAACCTTTGTGAAAAGTTCAACTCCAATCGCCGCAGAGGCCTTTTGGTTATGGCCACCGGCACCGGCAAAACAAGAGTATCGATTGCGCTTACCGATGTTCTTGCACGCAACGGCTGGATAAAAAATGTTCTGTTCCTAGCTGACAGAACCGCACTTGTAAGCCAGGCAAAAAAGAATTTTGCCAAGCTTCTGCCGAATATGAGTGTTTGCGAGCTTTCAGGTGGCGGAGAAAAAGACTTGAATGCCCGTCTGATGTTCTGCACATATCAGACAATGATTAACTACATTGACAGCGAAAACAAAAAATTCACTGTAGGCAGATTTGACCTTATCATTATTGATGAGGCGCATCGCTCTATCTTCAATAAATATGGCTCAATATTTAATTATTTTGATTCTCTACTTGTTGGCTTGACTGCCACGCCAAAAGATGAAGTCGATGCAAACACCTATGGGATTTTTGGATGTGAATCCGGTGTTCCTAATTTTGACTATTCTCTTGAAGAAGCAATAAAAGACCATTATCTTGTTCCTTACAAGGTAGTTAACAGAACGACTTCACTTCTTAAAAATGGAATTATCTACGACAATCTTACTGAAGACGAAAAGATACAGCTTGAGAACTATTATAAATCACTTGAAGAAGAAACAATGGCTACCATTCTTGAAACAGATATCTCAAGCAGTAAATTATTCAGGAAAATATATAACGAGACCACATGTAAACAAGTGCTGGAAGATGTAATGTCAAACGGCATAAGAGTCAATCAGGGTGAAACTCTAGGCAAAACAATAATATTTGCATTTAATCATCATCATGCAGATATGATTGTAAAATGCTTCCATGAGCTTTATCCTGAGTATGGTGCTAATTATTGCCAGCTTATTGATAACCAGGTGAATTATGCTGATGATTTGATTCTGAAATTTGACAGCGATGATGAATTCAGAATAGCTGTTTCTGTAGATATGCTGGACACCGGCATTGATGTTCCGGCAGTAGTTAATCTTGTTTTCTTCAAGTCTCTGCGTTCAAAGATAAAGTTTGTTCAGATGATAGGCAGAGGCACCAGACTTTGTCCCGATCTTTTTGGACCTGGCAAAGATAAAACTCACTTCTTAATATTTGATTATTGCGCCAACTTTGAATACTTTGTAATGCATCCGGATGAAAGCAACGGCAGAGAAACGATATCGCTTTCTCAAAAGCTGTTTATGGTTCAGCTCGATTTGCTTTACGAACTTCAATCGCTTAGACATCAGCAGGATCATTTTGCCAAAGCTTATTATGACAGCATCAAAAAAGAACTGATTGCAGAGGTTAAAGAAATGAAAAATCATAGCGAACGCATTCAGGTGCGTGATGCTATGGAGTATGTTGACAGATTTAATGATGAAAACAACTGGGCTTCACTTTCAGCGCTTGAAATAAAAATTATAAAAGACAATCTTACTCTCCTTGTTGATAGCGGCTTGAAAGGAGATCACCTTGCAGTTTCATTTGATATAAGAATGAAACTGATTGAAGTTGCATTGCTCCAGGGAGAAATAACCGACGCTGCAAAAAATATTCAGGTTGTAAGGAAATGCTGTGCATTCCTTCTTGAGAAAAAAGCTACGATTCCTCAGGTGATTGAAAAAGTTGCTCAACTCAAATTGCTTGCAACTGAAGAATATTGGCAATCAACAAATCTTAATGACCTCGAAACAAAGAGAAAAGAATTAAGAGATGTTATGAAATTCCTTGAGATAATTGTTCTCAAATGGATTGACGTAAATATCGGAGATGTCAGAGAAGACCTTCCCAGCGATGATCCGGGCGTTATTGATATAAGAACATACCGCGAAAAAGTTCTTGATTATTTACTTTCGCATCTTGACAGCATCACGCTCCGTAAAATCCAGAATATTGAAAAGATTGATATTGATGATTTGAAAGAGCTTGAACGAATTCTATGGGAAGAACTCGGCACAAAAGAAGATTATGAGGAAGTTTCCGACACCGATAATCTTGCCGCGTTTGTCCGATCCATTGTCGGTCTTAATCAGGATGCGATAAATGAAAAATTCGGTGCATATCTCACTGGCAATAATTTCAATTCAATGCAGCAGGAATACATAAAAACAATTATTGACTATGTTAGAGAAAATGGTGATATAACCAATCAAGATTTACTTGAAAAATCTCCTTTTGATGACTATGACCTTATAGGAATGTTCGGAGAAGACATTTCTACAATAGTTAGCATAGTTAATATCTTACATGACAGTATTGTCGCGGCCTAAAGGAAGGAATAAGCATGGTAATTGAACCCGGCAGAATCATTAATGATTTTATTGAACCAAATAAAAGACAATATGCTATACCCGTTTATCAAAGAAATTATGAATGGTCAAAGGAACAATGCATAAAGTTGTTTGAAGACATAGTAGCTGCATACAAGAGGGATAAAACCCACTTTTGCGGCTCGGTTGTTTATGCTCTTTTAAAAGAGGAACACAACATTAATTACTATGTTATCATTGACGGACAGCAAAGACTGACAACAATATATATACTGCTTAAAGCACTTCTCGACTGTGCTAAAACCGATAATGAGAAAGATTCGTTAATCGAGGTTATTTACAATAAAGATAAATTTGACACCTACGATGTTGATACTGCCAGCAAGCTCAAACTGAAGCCGATAAAGAGTGACAACAAACAGCTTTGTCTTCTTATGGATAACAAATATGACGATATTGATAAAAGTTGCGAAATATGGCGTAACTATGTAATTTTCACTGACCTAATTAAGAAAAAGCAAGAAGAAGAACTGACGGTTAAAGAAATATATAAAGGTATAGAAAAGTTAATCTGCGCTAAGATTTCACTTGGCAACGATGACAATGCTCAAGAAATATTTGAAAGGATAAACTCAACTGGTGTTCCTCTCAGCCTTGAGGATAAAATTCGCAATTTTGTTTTGATGACTGACGCTGATCAAGAAAAGCTTTATGAAAACTACTGGCTTATTTCTGAGCAGTTAATCGGTCGAGACAAAATGACTTCATTTTTCCTTGATTATTTAAACTTCAAAAACGACGGCTTCACAAGAATAGATGAAGCTTATGATGTTTTTAAGAAAATGTATTCTGATGGCAAGTATTCAAATGAAACTATGCTTATGGAAATAAAACATTATGCAGAGTTTTATCACGCTTTTCTTGTTGGAGATACAAAATACAGCGACAACATAAATAGAAGTTTAAGGGATATAAACAGACTTAAACAAACCACACTTTACTATTTTCTTTTCAGCGTATTTGATGATTACTCTTCAGAAGTGATTGATACCAAAGAAGTAGAAAAACTGCTTAATTTTTTACTTTGTTATAGCGTCAGAAGATTGATTTGCGAAATAGGTTCAAACTCACTTAGAGGACTTTATAAAACACTATATAATAGAGCTTTTGTTAATCCGGAGAATAAAAATCTTTATTATGATTCTGTAGTTTCGCTTTTGAAACAATTATCATCCAAAGATGCAATTCCATCAGATGAATCATTTAAAGAAGCGCTAAAGTATAACAACCTCTATAAAAAGAATGCATTGTGTAAGTACCTTCTCGCTTCTATAGTAAATAAGGGTAAAGAACAAATTATTATAGATAATTTAACAATTGAGCATATTATGCCTCAAAATAAAAATCTCTCAACAGAATGGCAGATTATGCTCGGAAGTGATTGGGAAGCAATAAAGGAAAAATATCTAAATACAATTGGAAATCTAACACTTACAGCATATAACAGCGAACTTGGAGACAGACCTTTTAGCGAAAAGATTAAGATACTTGAGGAAGTTGGAACTAAAGCTGTTGAACTGTACTCGGATGTTGTTGATAAAGAAAAATGGACTGCCGAAACAATAGAAAACAGAGCCGATAGGCTAATAGAAATTATACTGAAACTGTTTGCCATAGAAGAACCCAAAACAGTTGTTGAATTCAAGGATCCAAAGTATTCAGAATACTCTTGTGACAATCCTGATGATGCAACAAACAAAACGCCGAATTACTATATACTTAGCGGTGAGAGAGTTGCGGTAACAAGTTTTGCAGATATGTTTAGATCTGTTGTTGACAGAATATATTCAGCAAACAAAGAAGTTATTGAAGAAATGGCAAAGAAAAATGAGAAACCTCTTGAATGGTCATCCAAAGTATTGTTTTCATATGATGGAAGTATAGTAGGAAACGAATATAAAATTAAAAATACTGATATATATATCACATCTAATCATTCAGCTTCTTATTATATGTATTTTATAAGAGCTTTGCTTGACAGGTGTGAAATAGACAGAGACGAATTTGTATATAGCGCTAGATTTACTATTCCACCTACTACTTAATTATAAAAGAGTATAAAGACTTAGGAAGGTTTCAATGGATAATAACTATTCTTCCTTAACTCCCGAAGAAAAGAAGATAGACCTGTTCCTTCGTCAAAAGAGGACGCTGGATTTGTTTCTTGAGCGAAATGCTATTTCACAGGAACAATATAACAAGTCTCTTTGCAAAATGAAAGAAAGTATGGGTGTTGAAACGTTCCTAAATAGAGGTAACAATAATGATGATAAGTCCTGAGCTCTATTATGACGAAAACCTAAAAGGTAAGAGTGCAGAAGAAATAATGCACCAAATTCGCTCTTTGAAAAAAGATTGTAATAAATTAAAGAGAGAATTGGAATCAAATTGTTTGGAACCAACAATAGCGGTTTCACCTAGCCCGTTAACAATGATAAAGGTTTATAGAAAATACATTGAAAGGGCAAAACAAGCTTTAGAAGAAGTCGGGGAAAAATATGAACCAACTTACTTTGAAAAAAAAGATATCGCTTTTAACGAATCATTGGCATCATTAAAAAGCATATTATTATTTACTGAAAACAATCAAAGTTCTGAATCGATTGAAATTTCAATTTCAGGAGAAAAAGTAAGTTGCAATAGATTTTCTTTTAATCATTTCAATGAAAGGATACTTGACATTTCAAAATCAGAACTGATAGATATTCTTTCTGAAATGCATTTAGGTGAATGGAAAAGAAATTATTATAATAGCGACCGCTTTGATGGAGTCAGATGGTGCCTAGATATTTTTTATACTGATAAACGCAGACGAATAAATTTCAGCGGTGTTAATGAATTTCCTTATAATTTCAACGAACTTGCTGAATTTTTTGATTCTGTAAAGCCTGCAATCAGCGCATTTGAATATCCAGCTAGTTTTGAAGTTTACCCAAAGGGTTCTACAATTCGAAAAAATAAAGACGGAACAATTACCATTATTCCGCCTGAAAATGTTTAATAGCAAAAATAGACGGTAGCAATAATAGCTACCGTCTGATTATTTATTGGGCAGAAAATTAATTCATGAATTAGTATTTATAATTTCCTTGCAAATTTGAACATATTCCTCTCTTACACATATGGGAGATAGGATTTCTACATCTTTACCCAGCCCAAACACCCATCCGTAAAACTGTTTGCTGACCTGAATCGGTAAAGTAACATCAAAATGACTTCTGTCATCTGATATTTGAAGCGTAGTATCTATACCAAAACGATCAAATATAACATTATTGAAGTTTGAAGTCATACGAAGAGTAACTTTTGTCATTTCGCCGTGATACATACCGAAAACGCCTTTTGTATATCTGGCTAGTTCTTCTTTTGTATAAGTATTTGTGCCCTCTCTTTTCTTCTCCGAGACAGTAACATTAAGCATACGGTCTACGCGATAATGCTTCAATTTATCCGCTTTTTCATCATATCCAAGAAGATAATAATTCTTTTCTTCATAAAGGAGCGAAAGTGGGCTTATCTCAAACACATTGCCGTTATTCTTTAGATCTTTTTTTCTGTATAAATCGTAATAGAAGTATTTGAAACAGATTTTTTTGTTCTTATCTATTGCCTGCCAAATACTGTCTACTGAATAAAAGATTGTTTCGTTGCCGCTCTTTGGTTTATCTGATACTATAAACTCGTGATGAAGATCTTTTGCATCATATCTGTTAGTTAGCTTTTCAAGCTTATTTATAAGCTGAATCGATTTCTTCTGCGTTACAAAATTTGAAGATGCAATTACATCTGCAAGAAGCTTTAATTCAGCAAGTTCAAATTCCCGCTGTCCAACATAATATCTCGTTCTCTTGCCGCCGACAGCAATAATATCAAGACCGAAAACTCGCAAAGCCTCAATATCTTTATACAGAGCTTTCCTTTCAGCCGATATACCATATCCTTTCAGCTCGCGTTCCATATCTGCGATGCTGACCGGATGTTCTTCACTGGTCTCATTCATCAAATACCTTGCAAGGTAAAGAATCTTTAATCTTTGAATTTGATATCGGGGATCCATATTATGCCCTCCGTTCTATTGTCCCACGAATGGTACAATAATTGTACTATAATAAAGGCACAAAAGCAAGGCCAAATACAAATTTTACAGGAGGATGAAAATGTATTACTTAAA
>CAMUZD010000054.1 GCA_947165115.1 uncultured Clostridia bacterium | reverse complement strand
CAATCGGCACTCTTTCCTTATATATCAAGGCTTCCCGGCCTCGTGGGGCACTTTGCCTTTTTCGTCAAAATGACGAAAGCGTGTCTGAAAACCTGATCATTATACGGTGCAATTATTCCGATGTCACTTGCTGCGTAGTCAAGTTTCGGAAGAACTTCATTAACAATTACATCTATCTGACGCTGATTGAATTTTCCTCTTGCGTGATTTCCGGGAGAGGTTTTAATTGCGGAAAGGGGAGAATCATTATTATCCTCTGTCATAACAAACAGGTTTCCGTCATAAAACTTCTGATTGCAGAATCCGATTATTTTCGGATTGCAACGATAATGCTCCTGAAGATTTATTACAGGCGCGTCGGGAAACACTTTTTTAACGGAATCAAGAAAACTGTATTTGCCTGTTCCAGGTCCGCCTTCAACGATTACCGTTCTTTTCTTTCCGTCCTTTTGACATTTCTGCGAGGCCTTCACAATATCTTCAAAGACGCATCTTTGGTCATCAATCATTATGAATTCCTGATTGCCCTTCTTTTCTTAAATCTCTGATTCTTTCTCCGGGAGTTCCCGGGAGATATTCTGCTGCCATAACTTATGCCTCCTTTATAAAAGCAGTTATTTTTTGCCCTAAATTATCGATTATCCGTCCCTGCCTCAATGTAATTTTCTCACAAACCAAGTCCAAAAATACGGGCTCTGACTTTCGGGCCTCAGAAGGCATAAAAATACCGCCCACAATAAGTGAGCGGCATAAGAGTTTTTAATTATTGTTTTCTCAGCAAACTGCGCTGAATCCGGTTAATTTAGAATTGATTATATATCAATTTTTATTGAGAAGAACAGGTCAAGTATAAAAATGCAAGGACAGCCTCCGGGCTGTCCTTGATCATATATTTATCTTTTTCGGAATTGTTCAGTATAATGATAAAGTCTTTGAGAAAGTTTTCAGTTGGTAGCAGCAAAGCTGAAATCTTCAAATCTCAGCGCCTCATCGGCTTCAGTGCGAAAGACAAAACATATTCCGTTTGTTCCCGCGGTATTGTTCAGAGTTACATCAAAAGACTCAAATTGATCAAAGCCGCCGGTATTTCCGATAATACAGCTGCCGAGCAGCTCTCCGTCGGGGGTTTCTTTATGTATTTCCACTGTGCAAGGGGTATCGTTTCCGTTTGCAACGGTGAGTTTAAGGGTAGCATTTCCCGGCATATTAAGGATATTCGGGAATGACAGGTATGAGCCGTCCTTTATGCCGCGAAGCTCAAAGCCGTTCGTATTTTCCTTTTTGCTGATACCGTCGGCAGCGTCAAAAAACCACTCGCCGTTGATTGCTTTCCATGTTGCGTCATATTGACCGACTCCGACTTTTTTGATAAATTCATCGGTAACTATATCGCCGTTGTCTTTCATATGAGCGTAAACAAATTTCGTGGTTCTGTAATACCGATCGAGCGGTTCGCCGCTTCCGTAGTTTTCAGGAACACCGTAAGTAAAATAAGTCTGGTTTCGGAATGTGAAGAATGTGCCGTGGTCGGTAAAGCAATCTTCACAGATCCTACCGCGATATGTATAAGGGCCGTAAATGCTCTTGCTTGTCGCATACTCTCCGCCATGCGAGTTAAGATAGTAGGTATCACCCCATTTTGTTATCCAGCAGGCATCATTCTCCCACCCGTCAATGATTTCGACCGCCTTCGGCTCTTCTGCAAGTGAAATCATATCCTCGTTGAGCCGTGCAATATAATATTTCTTGCCGACTACCGTATATCCGAACATAATATACGGGGTCTTGTTTTCATCATCGTCAATGAATACTGTCGGGTCATAGCAGGCTGTATCTGCAATCCCCTGGGGCAGCAGTGGCTTTCCGAGAGCGTCGAAATAAGGTCCTCCGGGACCGTTTTCACTGACCGCCACGCCGGTGCATCGCTGCTGATCGGAGAAATAGAGATAATACTTGCCGTTTCGTTCCGCCGCATCGGTGGCGTAGCATTCATGATCAGTTCCGAGGAAGGTGTCCTCCGGACGAAGCGTAAACTCAAGCTCCCAGTTGACAAGATCTCCAGAAGAAAATACGCGCCAGTCGTCCATGCGGTAGATGGATTGCCCCGGACCGTAATCGTGGCTGGAAAACAGATAGGCCTTGCCGTCAAAAACATGCACATGCGGGTCACAGACACCCATATCGGGGAATACGCGTCTGAAGTCGCCTCCCTGCAGATTGCCGATACCGCTGAAGCTGTCTCTTATCTCATCAACATTTCCCGCCGTCAAATAGTAATAATAGCTGAACGGTTTGTCAAATTCCAATCCGAAAACACCGAGCGGTGCTACATAATTTGTTGAGTCGGATCCCGCATCGGCGGAACCGTCATACTGATACCGGCCGGCGAGCAGAGAAGTCGCTTTCGGTGTAAATAATCCAACTCCGTAGTCGCTGTCGTTCGTCCATGCGCACCATGTTTCGTTATTTCCGCCCTTCAGCTGAAATGCGGGCTTTCCCGCCCAGAACGGCAGATCACGTTCAACGCGTAATTCGTCGCCGGTCCAGGGTTTATCTCCGTCATAGAACCAGAAGTTGTCAAGAGCACTGACTGTATAAAACGCCGGTAGCTCCTGCTGCTTTTCTGTCCACGGTGTCTGAAGAAAGTCAACAACCGTATTCTTAACGGTCAGCCCCTCATCCGTCAGTTTATACACGCATGAATAATATGTTTGTGTGAGCAGGTTATCCTGCGCCCAATCGAGAGGGCGGCAGACTATGCGGATTTCATCATCGGTTTTTTCAACGGCTACAAGTTTGCTGCTGTTGCCATACATGTCGCCTCCCTGAACGGGATTGTAGCCCCATACGCTGTCGCCGTAAACACCGTTTTCATAACCATCTATTTTTTGCGGTCCGTAATATGACTGTTGCACAAGACGACCGGTATCATGATTATTAAGCAGATTACCGTAGTCTGTGTTCTTTTTGTCTTCAAACCAAGAGAGACCGCCGCCCCATCTAAGGCTGACACCGGCTTTATATTGATCGTTTTCAATGAACAGAATATCATCTTCCTTCGGCGCATTTTGCAGACCGCAGGAAAAGTCCGAAACGCTGAGAACACAGTTTTCTCCTTTTATTATCGGCTCAAAGCGCACGGAAATAAGGCGCGAAGCTGTCTTGCGGTCAAGATAACCGTTAAGCAGCATTGAGGTCCGGGTTGATTCCGAGCTCAGAAGCAGTTCTTCCTCGATTGTTTCTCTCTCCAACCTGTATGAGATGACTGCGCGAGCGGCCGCTGTGGCTTCGTAAGAAAACGAGATGCGGTTGAATTTCATCGTTCCCGAAATCGGCGGAAGCGTTACCGTAAAACCGTTTGTAACATCTTCGGCAGACAGACTCAGTTCCGGAACAGATATTTCGTTTTTCACCTCGATCCCTCCTTTATAAAAGCCGAGAACCATGAAAATGAAAAGAAAAAACGAGGCGATTCTTTTGAAAAATAACTCCATAAGCATTCCTTTCTTGTTTCAGAATTCCGACTAAGCTGATTTCTTTTTCTTTGCACTTGTTTTTAAGATAACAGTGCTTATGAATGCCTTATCAATTTAGGTGCCGGCAATTCAATTAATTATAATTATTATGTATTCTTAAAAAATCAGAAATTTATGGTGTAATGTTTCTGACCTCAATGTATGTGGTGCCTTCGTCACGCCTGTCAACGGTTTTGTCACTGTTCGTGATGGTAATTCCACGCTCCGCTTATTATTTGAATGTCAGGTCCGGCAAACCGGAAGCTGACAAGAATATTATAAAAGATAAAACTCTTCGTTTTAATCTTGTTTCAGGTAATGGAAGCAGTTTTTGCCGCGTGCAATATTCTGAACGCCGCTGATTTCAATCAGAATATTGTTTTCATTCTCACCGGCATAAATACATTTTTCGGTTTCAAACCTGTCAAAATGAAGCGTTCCTTCGCGAAGCACACTGCCTGAATCATAATCCCACACGGTATAATAAACATTACATTCCTCATTCACGGGCTTTGACAGCTTCATGGGAATCCTGCCTCCCGATACGGAAGCGGAATCCGCAAAGCCGACCGTTGACGTGCCGCCGTTTTTAAACGGATCTTCGCGCAGGTATTCCGCGTTGTTATCTTCAAGATAAGACAGCATTGTGTTGTAATCACATTTTTCGTCCATAATGCGATACTTTTTTTCGGATTTCATACCGTTTTTCACAAAAAAGCGGTTGCCGTCGGCATAAATATCGTAGAATGACGCATAGGGCGGCAGATCAAAGATTAACTCGGTCTTCCATTTGTTTTCACAATAAAAAATGTTATTTGTAATCACTGTATTTTTCCAGGAATACACCGGACCAAGTGCTCCGAAACGGTATTCCATACCCCAGTTGTCGATAAGCGGGTTGTCATCGGCAAAGATGATGTTGCCGTCAAGTATCGCTCCCTCCGCGCTTGCAAAGCGAACGCCTCCGTCAAGCACGCTGTTGCGCACGCGAACACCGGGCACGTCTATCTCAATATGGACCGCAATGCCGGAGTGATTATTAAAGAAACCGCATTTATCAACATCAATATTCCAGTTGTAATTATCAAACCACAGATCGTTGGAAACATTATCGTCAAAATAACAGCCGCGCCATGTGATATTCTTACAAACCATCATTTTTGTTGTAGCCGGATCGGCAGAGTCGTATTTACCCCAGTCGATTCTTTTGCCGATATTTGTGAATGTGCAATCTTCGACTACGAAATTCATACTTCTGAATCCGGCACCGATTCCGCTTATGCAGTTATTGTCAAACGCGCATTGTCTGATCAGCACATCCTCGACTGTTCTGTCATTTGAGCCGTGATCAAATCCGAGTCCGGCGGTGCCTGAATTATTGAAAACGCAGTCCTCCACAAGAATATGCTGCGGTTTTCCCATATTTACCATTGCTCTGTCCCAGATGCGACAGGCGCAGTCCGTGAAGCTCAGCCCACGCAGAACAATATACTCGCTGCTGTTTGTGTTGAGAATATAGGCGCCCTCACCGTTTTCACCCGGCAGCGCTCGCATTATTTCGCATTTTTCGGGTGCTTTTACTGTTTTCAGATAAATCTTTCCGGCTTCATTATCAATAAAGTAAGTCTCATTTTTCAGCTCTTTTTTTGCCAGAACCGGTTTGATCGGTTTGCCGTCAACAATGATAAGATCGCTTCTGCCGATGATTTTGTTGCCCGGTGTGCCGGCTTGGAACGGATAATCATAGTTCCAATCATTTTCATAAATGAAAAATGAGTTTGTCTGTTTCCAGCCGTCGAAAGGAACGGAAGCGGATATAACCGTTTCTCCCGGTTTTTCAGCTTCTATTATAACGGGCTGAGTTTCAGTTCCGCTTGTATGGAGATTGATCCCTTTTTCCCGATATACGCCCGGCGCAATTATCAGCTTCGTGCCGGGTTTGGCAATGGATTCTACGCCTTTTTTCACAGTCGCAAACGGTGCGGTTTCGGTTCCGGGATTGGAATCGTTGCCTGTTTCGCCGTTGACATAAAACGCAGTTTCGGGGTCCTCCCAATCACCGGCGGTGCGGTTGACCCACATATCCCGTTCATAATCGGCGAGAATATCCATATCCGCTTGTGTGAGCGCCTGTCCGTAAAGGCGAATATCATCTACTATACCGTCAAAATACTCGTTCTCCGCATTGCCTGCGCCGATTTGAATTCCGTTGAGCACAGGCTTCACGGCGAAATCAAACTTCTTTACGGAATCAAACTTGCCGCAATGATAAAAGGTCACGGTTCCGTTTTCGGGCTCATAGACGACGCCGATATGGAACCAGGAGTGTCCCTCTGGGTGCACGACCCAATCATCATAATATCCGACAAAATCTTCCCATAAGTCATATTCAAAATCACAGAAGTGTGTGTTGTTGGAATATACGCCGTTGTTTTCAAATTCACCGCCGGAATTGCTTTCAACCGAGAAAACAAGACGTGTGCTGTTTGTACCCATGGTAATTTCTCCGCTGTCCGGATCCTCGTATGTCGGGGTGCCGGTATGCACGAATTTGAGCGTTACGCGGCCCGCGCCTGTTGCGGTATCCAGCAGCGTGCTGACGCGAGGCTCATCGATATTTTCACGGGTTTGAAGATCACGGATGTTTACCCACATAGAGATTGTCAGCGCATACTGCTCGCCGAGATCGGGAAGAGTGATATGAGTATCCGCAGTCGAGAACTCCAACGCTTTGCGCAGACCGAATCTGCCCGTGACAAGATGGGCGCCGTCTACATTGGAAATACCGATACCCTCGGCATTCAGTTCGCTTAAATTTCCGATATTATCAAACGAAATATCGGCAAGCGGCTCTGCCTCTACATCGACGAAGCCGTAATCCGCATATTTTTCAGTCGCCCGCACCGCTTCGCCGTATTTTGCCTGAACGTCCTCGGTCTTGAAATACATTACCGGAGGTTCTCTGTCAAAAACTTTTTTAATATTTTCGGTCAAACCGGTAATGAATCCGGCAACCGTCATTATGATCGCAGTAATGAAACTGATAATCTTTAAAGCCATAGAATGAACTCCTCTTTTGATTTTGCGTTTCCCTGCCGAAAATTATTAATCCCGATTAGCAAAATCAATCTTCCAAACTCTTAATTGTTTTACCCGCCACACCCTGTAGCTTTATTTCATCCTATGCATATAACAATTTCACACACCTCCGCAAATCTCAATTTTTATCATTCTTTCTGTGTGATTCATCCCGATAAACGGGACTTTACTTTCTTTCGAAAGTCAGATGAATACCGGTTCCTTTTATTGTAATTATATTGTTTTCACAAGTAACGCTGCCGTTTGTGAGCAGGCTGTAACCCGCGCCCTTGTATTTATAATTAATGCGATGCCCGCCTGCTTCAATCTCCGCCTGTGTTTTCATCGGATCATAAGTCATTTCGGATATTCCCGATGTTTCAATGCCCTCAGGTGTGAAAATAACGGATTTGTCTTTCCACGAAATTTTCACGGAGGTATTTGAGAGATTCTCATATAAAAGTTCTCCGCCGGAGCTGTCAAGAGTAAGTCCGATATTCTCTCTTATTCCCTCCGACCAGACAACCGTGTCCACAAGAGGCAGATTCTCATAAAGAGCGTAAAACGAATCGCAGGTGTCTTCAATATAATGCTCGGGCACATTCTCATCAAAAAGATAAAACGCGCGGATAAATACTCTGCCGCCGTCGCGGAAAATATCGGCAACATAGTTTTTGCACTGGTAATAGACGGACTGAACGTCCTCACCTCCCGGATTTTTAAGCCCCGCGGTGACGCTGGGTGGAGTGGCGCGTCCGAATCTTTCGCCGAATTTCTCCGCGGTTTCCGTCATCTTTTCAAAGGCGACATCGCCTCTTTGCATTATGGCTTCAATCTGACGCCTGAGCGGCGAGATAATATCACTGTCGCCGAAACTGTTTTCCTGACCTATCTGCGCGTAGGCGAAATTCAGCGTTTCACTGCCGAAAAAATCTTCAAGCAGCGCGCTTTCATAGACGGAGTCGCTTCCGGCATACCATACAGGCTCAAGCGTGAACATAAGACTGCCTGCCGCCTCTTTTTCGGTCAGAAATTTTTTGCCGTCATAATTGCGGATAGGGTCGGGGCCCAGCAGCCTTAACACCGGAATGCCGAGAGAATTATCGGCTGTCTGCGCGGGGGTAAATATATTATTTCTCGAGGGATAATAAGCTCCGTTGAAATAACCGCCCACAAGCGAATAAGCATCCGTGTTTGTCTGATCGCGGCAGATGCAAAGGCACTTCACACCGTATCTGTCAGCAAGTCTTGAAGCCGTTCTTGTGTCAATCAGCCAGGAACCGACTGTGCCGGGATATTCGCCTAAAATCTCTTTGAATTTTCGCATCGCCTCGTCAATCAGTCTGTCGCGCTCATCGGGCGTGTAAGCCATAGAGAATCCGGGCTTTATATGCCAGTCCCATTTCCAGCCGCGCTCGCTCTCATATTTCATACCGCAGGCAGAGGTCAGCGGCTCAACAATCTCATACCACAGCCCTGTTTCCGTCAGCGGACCCGCTTCCTCTTTGAAAAGTTTTACAAATCTGTCATCGCAAAGCGCGTCATACTGCAAAAGAAAAGTGTTAGGCACCTGAAGTTCATTTACAAGCGCGAGCTGTTTTTTTGTCGTTTCAAAAAGAATCTTATCAACCGATTCACTGCGCGGCTCACACTGCCGCACAAAATTCATGATGTTTACCGACTTCATGGTATTCTGAATCATTTCAATCCTCCGACGCTTTCGAAAGAATCAAACCGAATTTGTCAGTCTATTCCTGACCGTCCGTTTTGTCTTCGTCATCATTATCGCTTTTTTTGCCCATAGCAAAGCCGAGAACCAAACCTATCGAAAGGCCGATTGGCAGCCACAGACCGACATTATGTGTCAGCGCTCCGACAGCTGAGCCGATTGCAATTCCCAAACAAATACCGATCGCAAGACCGGATGTGTTACTGTTTTTCTTGTCATTATTATTCCCGTTCATAAAAGCACCTCATTAAATCCCGATTTGTCGATTTGATTATAGCATATGTTTTATTGAAATCAATCAATTTCAATTTTGAAGCACAGCGGTTTGTCGCTCTTAAGACCGTTT
>CAMUZD010000053.1 GCA_947165115.1 uncultured Clostridia bacterium | reverse complement strand
TAATCGGGGCGATGCCGAGCTTCCAGTGCTTTGCAAAATAGCTTGCGCCGAGTGCGCCGAAGAGCGCGGGAAGCACGTTGCTGAAGGCCGCCTTGAAAGTCGGGTTATCGCTCGCGCTCGAGAAAATCGGAGCAAAAACAAGCACGCCGACTGCGATAACTATCGTGGTTGTAAGTGAGGAAACGGCGATTGAAATAGTGCTGATTACTTCGCCCTCCTCGGTATTCGGCCTTACCTTAGCATTTTCCATTGCGTTCAGACCGCAGGGGAGTTTCAGGTTTGAAATGTTGCCGGTGACAAATGAAAGGTATGTTCCGCCGGCGCCGAGCATCGGGACATAGGTGACAACTTCGATTATGCCTGTTACCCAGTAAAGCGGAGCGAGGGTCGCGATGACTTTGCCGAGAATGCTGAGTGAAGGCCAGGTCTTAAGCACGATTGACATCATGACTGGCACCATCATCATCATAAACAGCGCGGCGTAATTCCAGACTGCGCCCCAGAGGTGGACTCTGTCAAAATAATTTTTCTTATTATCCATCATCACACCACCTTCCCTATCTCATACCAGGTGAAGTTTGCGATGCTTTCGGGGAGCACCTTCGAGAAGAGGATGGCGCAGCCCATCGCGGCAAACATTGCAAGCGGCATTGCGAATGATTCGAATTTTTCGAGCGATTTGACGCTCTTGCAGAGTTTCATGAATATAAGCATAAAGACTATCGCGAATATAAGCGTCAGGATTGACAGCGCGCCCGAGGATTCGGTGACGACCTTCTGAGTCAGACGCTTGCCCGCCTCGATAATCTCGTTGCCGTTTGCATCGAGCACGGCTTCTGTCGTGACCGTGCAGCCGTTGATAGCTCTTGCTATGAAAGCGGAAATGATGCCGATGAAAGCGGCTGCGGCGAGGATATCGCCCATCTTCGCGGTTTTTTCATCCTTGCTGACCGCTCCGCCGATTTTCTTCTGCAGTTTTTTGCAGACTATCGGCAGGAAGGTGAGCGGAAATATCGAGCCGACTGTCATCGCCCAGACGACGGTCGAAAACTGCTTCATATCCGTAATTTCCGTGCTTAGTGAACCGCCGAGATTATTAAGGGCGGTTTCCGCCGCAACAGTCTCATAAGCAAGGTTGCCTATGACGGTGAGTCTTATCCACGGCAGGATAACGCCGAGTGCTTTGGCAAGAACGAAAACAGTAACAAGAATTGAAATAGCAGGCGCAATGGAAAAAAGAATGCTTGAAGTAACTGTGTTCATCAGCGTTTCTTTTTTGATGCCGAGTTCCTTACCGTGTTTCCAGGATTTGATAATGAAGAAAAAAGACTGGGCAACGATAAATGCAATAACACCGAAGGCAATCGCATACATCGCTCCGCTCGCTTTGAATTGCTCCAATCATATCCCTCCTTGTTTTAACAATTTATTAACAAAAATAATATTATCACATTATATTAAAATGTGTCAATATAAAAACAAAGACGCATATGTAAACGAAAAGAAGTCTGCTACGCCCTTACTGAATCAAATGCCTCAGCATACATCCAAAAAGCAGGGGGAGTCAAACTTCTTATTCCATTTATAAATCTATAATTATTCTGAGAAGGCAAACAAAAAGGAAGTCTCCCCACCCCGACAACTGAACAAGCCGTTGACTATACGCCCGAAGCGAGTAGCGGTAACAACTTCCAAGATTATTATAAAGCAAAGACTCTCAAATGTCAACGATGATAAATAATTCAATTGTTAAAAGGCATAAAAAAAGCAGGGCAGCCAGTGAAGTCTGGCACATCCTCTGCTTTTGAACAGGGCAACCGAGGAGATCGGTACATCCACTGTTCAAGATAATAATACCACACCTTCTTCAAATAGTCAATAGGGCTTTATAGAGTAGAAACCGAGCTTTATAAGGAGTTACCAGCCGACATCAGCGGTGTCGGTCAGCAGGACTCTGGCTCGGTTTCCGAGTATACTGTATCATATCTGTTCTCAAAAATCAAGCTCAATATTTAGCACTCTATAATTATGAGTGCTAACAATTTACAATTTATTCACAAAAGAATAACAAAAAGTATATTTTTGTGATTTATCATTAAGCTGTCAGAAGGGACAGGAAACAAGAATAAGAATGAAAAAGCGGTAATTACCGCAAACAGGAGGTATTATTATGTTTGAACTTACAAGAAGAAATACAAATTATCCCGTCGGCTGCTATAATCCGTTCAGAGGTATGGATGAATTTGAAAAGAACTTTTTCGGCTTCCCCTTCGGCGGTTTCTTTGACGGCAGAGAGCTTGCCGAATTCAGGACCGACATCACCGATGAAGGCGATCACTATATGCTCGAAGCAGACCTGCCCGGCTTTGACAAAAAAGATATCAACCTGAGCATAGACGGCGACAGCCTCACGGTCAAGGCGGAAAGACACAGCAAATTCGAGGATAAGGACAGCAAGGATAAGGTTATCCGCATGGAGCGTTCCTACGGTTCCTATACCAGATCCTTTGATATCTCGGGTATCGACGCCGACGGCATCAAGGCAAAATATGAAGACGGCGTGCTGAAACTCACCCTTCCCAAGAAGCAGCCTGCAGTTCCCGAAGCCAGGAAACTTGAAATTGAATAAAGCATAAGCGAAAGCCCGCAAGGCTAAACCTTGCGGGCAGTTTTTCTGCGCTTTTCTTTTTTCTCATAAACAGCAAAAATACAAGGACAGCGATGATTGTCAACGGGAGATTTCTGATAAGGAAGCTGATTGCCGTTTCGTCAAACGGCGGTTTTATTTTTTCGGGATTTATGAAAAATTGAATTATCGACGGCTGAGCGTTGTTTACCGCGTGGAGAATTGCCGCGGGCCAGACGGAGCCGGTTTTTACCGTAACGAAAGTCAGCAGAATTCCCATAAACACGCAGAGGAAAACCATTCCAGCGAAGCCGACCCAGGGGTAGCCCCGGTAATCCGTTCCGAAATTGTGGCCGAAATAAGTCAGCGGCCAGTGCCATATTCCCCAGATTATTCCGCCAATAATCACGGCCCTTCCCGTGCCGCAGATATTAATGAGTTTCGGCATCATGTATCCGCGCCAGCCGAGTTCTTCCCCGAGTCCGCCAAATGAGAAGAATACGCCGGATACAATCGCCATCAGCGGGAACATATATGCGTTTCGCGCATCATCCGTTACACCGGCGAAGAAATCCCTATCGAATGCGCCGGGACTCAGCGCGGCAGACAGGGCATAGCCGAGTTCGGTATATATCCACGGGATCAGTATCGCAAGAATATAAAAGATATATTTGCGGTTTTTCAACTCAATTCCGAGCATTATCGAGCTTTCGCCCGAGAGCTTAAAGCCTTCTTTAGTGATAAATCTTGTGATTATTACGCCGAGGGCGGGGCAGAGCATACCGAGTGTGCAGATAAGATTTCCGATACAGCTCAGGCTTCCGTTTTCGTCAAGAAAACTGTTGCCCGGCAGTATGAACGAAAAGAACATTGTCCATGAAATCGCGAACGTAATGCCGAGATAAATCAGCAGATTCTTTGTCTCTGCTTTTTTCTGAGCTTTATTCATCAATACCCGCCTCCCTGTTTCTGTTGATTGCGCAGGTCAGCTTATATGATAGAAAATACAGAACTGAGGCGATAACCGGGCACAGGACAATCATCATATTTATTTCAAATCCGTGAGTATTTGTCCACTCTATCATATTGAATAAATCTATCTTTTCGAATATATCAAGATTTCCGAAGAAGAACCAGCCGATAACAAAAAGGAAGAGAAGCTCGAGAATTGCGCTTTTTACTCCGGTTGCCTTTTTGCTCCCGAGAGTAAGGAAAAACGGGAGCTCGATTCCCGCAATAAACAGCGAGGCGCTCGAAAGAATAATCAGAAAAGACTGAAGAGTTTTCACAATATCCATAAAGGAGTTGTCGCCGGAGCGCGAAAAAAATATTTCACACCATATCATCTCCATAGACATTGCCGCATAAACCGCGACGGCAAGGAAGATATATTTTGAAGCGATATATGTGTTCTTGCCGAAGGGCAGGGATTTTGTGAATGCTCTTATTTTATTCTTTTCATCCTGTGCAACAAGGCTCTTTATCCATACGGCCGGGAGCCCGATTCCCGCTAACGCAAATAAGAAGGGCACTGTCCAGAGAAATGCGTCAATCATATTGCCGTCGGCAAAACTCGTCTCCTCGCCTGTTTCGCCGGTTTTCACCATATCCGCGCCAGGAAGCGCAAGGCGCAGAGCGATAAACAGCAGAGTGCATACCAGCACGATGATAAGAACTTTTTTACCCTTTACGGCGAGAAAATCTTTATAGAGCATACCGCCCATTATGCGACACCTCTCTTTCTCTTCGCAAACCAAACCGAGGCAAACCAGCACACAACGGCGGTTGCGGCAGCTATGAGGATAAAGATGTGCGGGCGCGATTCGAGCGCGTGTATCAAAGCTCTGAAAGTCCGCGCAACAGACGAAACATCGTCGCTTGTAAGTGCATTTACAATATCTTTCATTTTCAGGGCGAGTATTAAAATTCCCGCAATGCCGAGCGGAATAAACGTCGAATAAATTGACGGAACTCCTGCGTAATTCAGCAGTATTACGCACGACATGAATATCAGCATGCAGGCTGAAAGCGAAACGAGAGTTCCCGCGCATTTTGAAAAAAGGATAATATCCGAAACGGACGAAATCACCGCCGCCATAGCGACGTCGACGGCAAGGCCGACCGCGAGGAACAGAACCGCGGTCACGAATTTTGAGAGCACTCTTTTTTCTGCCTGAACGGGCAGTGAAGCTGCCGTTTTATAGAATGAAGCAGTCTTGTCATCGGCGAATGAATCCGCGACATTTCCGGTGCAGACCAGCGGCAGCAGCATGAAAAACATCACGGAGGTTTTTACCATTGAAGCTATATCAAACCCCGCTTCCGTCATTCCGGTGACCGTCTCTTTCAGATTGCCGAACTGCTCGCTGAGAACGAACATAATCGCTACCGCGACCACTCCGGTTATTATGAAAGCGAACATAACAAACTGCTTTTTAAGGCAGTATAAATCTTTTATTATCAGGCCTTTCATAACTGCCTCCTCAGCCAGCAGGGCTGCTTTTTGCCCTGTTGACATAGTTTATCATTATCTCCTCGAGTGTTGCGGGCTCCATCACCATGCCGGGATAAAGGCGCCTGCAGGCATCGGCGTCATTGACGAGTATCTCCGCGCCGTAAGCTCCCTCCTGTCTGTAAACCGTCACGGATTCGCTTATTACTGCGGCATCTTCATTTGAGCATTTGAGGAGTGCGTGCTTTTCGAGAATATCATCCTTGTTGCCCGCGAGCACAATCTTTCCGCCATCGATGAATACCACTTCATCGGCGATTTTTTCAAGGTCGCCGGTGATATGGGAGGAGAGAAGAATAGTATGATTTTCCTCGGTCATGAATTCTCTGAAAATCTGCAGAATTTCATTTCTTACTATCGGATCAAGACCGCTTGTCGGCTCATCCATTACAAGCAGTTTTGCATTATGTGAGAGGGCGGCGGCAATCTGGAGTTTCATCCTCATTCCGCGTGAAAACGCACCGCATTTCTTATTTGAAGGCAGCGAGAATTTTCTGAGATTTTCAAAAAATGTTTCCTCGCTCCAGTTCTTATATGAATTCTTGAGAATGGCATTTATCTGTTTGGGAGTCAGGAATTCATGAAATCCCATTTCATCAAAGACGACTCCGACGTCCTCTCTCAGATGTGCGTGTTTCCCGTCAACCGGCTCGCCGAAAAGCAGGACCTCGCCCGAATCCCTGCCGATAATATCAAGCAGCATAGCAATGGTCGTGGTTTTGCCCGCGCCGTTTTGCCCGATAAAGCCGCAGACGCTTCCTTCGGGGACGGCGAAAGTTATCTTATCCAGCCTGAAATCGCCGTAATCCTTAACCGCGTTTCTGAATTCTATTACATTATTTATTTCACTCATTGTTCTTCTCCTTATAGATGATTTTCAGCGTTTCGGTCAGCTCGCCGAGAGAAATCCTGCCGATTGCCGCCTTGTCTGCAGCCGTCTCGAAAAGTTCCTGAATTGCGACAAGCATATTCTCTTTAACAAGCTCGGCATTGACCGAGTTCACAAAGCAGCCTCTGCCCTGAACGGTGCAGATATATCCGTCGCGTTCAAGCTCTTCATAGGCGCGTTTTGTGGTGATAATGCTGATTCTGAGCTCTTTTGCGAGCACTCTCATTGAGGGGAGAAGCTCGCCTTCGCGAAGCCCGCCCGACATTATCTGCGCCTTTATCTGCTCCTCAATCTGTTCGTATATCGGTATACCCGATGTGTTGCTGATAATGATATTCATACTTACCTCACTATTGCGCATTAGTGTATATATACACTATATACAGTTGAAATATGTTTGTCAAGAGGTTGTCCGAAAAAAGCGGAGAAAAGCATGATTTCGGATAACGGATAATTTGTCACCTTTTTGTCACCCTTTATATGTTAATATACAGATGTAATGAAACTTTCCGCAGGAGGCAACAGTATATTATAAAGCGGTCGAATGCAACAGAAACTCAAAAGATGAGTTTTATAAGACTCTCGGAACCTGTGCCGATATGAACGGCGACGTCGGTAAGCAGTGGCTCGCCCTCTATGCCCAGAAGAGTGAAGTGGCAGCGCCGACTCTCGCCTCTTCCCTGCTTGTAAAGGTTAAGGATACCAATATTCCCGCAGGATACAAGACTGGTATTCATATGTTCGGAAGCGGCGCGGCGTTCAATCTCAACAGCGGACTCTATGACTGGAACAAGGATGCTCCCGGCATATATGTTTATTTCAAAGTAGATTCATCAGCTGCAAAATCGGCATCAGCCGGCTCAAGCTTCACCGCCGGTAATCTAGCTATCTCTGGAGTAGCCGGACTCGGCATCGGTGCTGTTGCCTGCGCACTTGTTTCTAAAGCGGCAGGCAGGAAAAAGAAAGCAGACGCAGCATAATAATCGCATATAATCCCGCTCCGGCGCAAAAGGAATCGCAAATCAGGGAGTTGTGTCAGTTTATATTTTCGACTCATCTGTGTCCGGAATTACGGGAATATATAAAACGCCAAGCCCGCAGGATTCTTCCTGCGGGCTTGGTATATTCTTCTATTTTCAATTAAAGCTGGGGACCTGCGGGAACAAGTGCTTTGCCTGCCTCGTTGCCTTCATACTTCTTGAAGTTATTGATGAATCTTGAAGCAAGATCTTTTGCCTTCTCATCCCAGTCAGCGCCGTTTGCGTAGGTGTCGCGCGGATCGAGAATCTCTGTTGCAACGCCTTCGAGCTCGGTCGGAACCTCAAGATTGAAGAAGGGGATGGTCTTTGTAGGAGCATTGTTGATAGCGCCCGAAAGGATGGCGTCGATTATTCCGCGTGTATCTTTAATGGAGATACGCTTGCCTGTGCCATTCCAGCCGGTGTTGACAAGATATGCCTTAGCTCCGCTCTTCTCCATTCTCTTGACAAGCTCTTCCGCATACTTGGTAGGATGAAGCTCAAGGAATGCCTGACCGAAGCAGGCGGAGAAGGTCGGGGTGGGTTCGGTAATTCCGCGCTCGGTGCCTGCAAGTTTTGCGGTGAAGCCGGAGAGGAAGTAATATTTGGTCTGCTCGGGAGTCAGGATTGAAACCGGGGGCAGAACGCCGAAAGCGTCAGCCGAAAGGAAGATAACCTGCTTTGCCTCGGGTGCCGATGAGACGGGGCGGACGATATTCTTTATATGGTCGATGGGATAGGAAACGCGGGTATTCTCCGTTACGCTCTTGTCGGCAAAGTCGATTTTGCCGTTTTCATCGAGAGTAACGTTCTCAAGAAGAGCGTTACGCTTGATTGCGTTATAGATGTCAGGCTCGGAATCCTTATCGAGGTTGATAACCTTCGCGTAGCATCCACCCTCAAAATTGAAGACGCCCTTGTCATCCCAGCCGTGCTCGTCATCGCCGATAAGAAGACGCTTCGGGTCGGTGGAAAGGGTGGTCTTGCCGGTGCCGGAAAGGCCGAAGAAGATAGCGGTGTTTTCGCCGTTCATATCGGTATTTGCCGAGCAGTGCATAGCAGCGATGCCCTTGAGAGGAAGATAGTAGTTCATCATTGAGAACATACCCTTCTTCATTTCGCCGCCATACCAGGTGTTGAGGATGACCTGCTCACGGGAGGTAATGTTGAAAGCAACGCAGGTGTCGGAATTGAGACCGAGCTCCTGATAATTGTCAACCTTCGCCTTTGAGGCAGTATATACTACGAAATCGGGCTCGAAATCCGCAAGCTCCTCCTCGGAGGGACGGATGAACATATTCTTTACGAAATGTGCCTGCCAGGCAACTTCCATTATAAAGCGGATAGCCATACGGGTTTCTTTGTTGGTGCCGCAGAAAGCGTCCATAACGAAAAGTCTCTTGCCGGAGAGCTGCTTTCTCGCAAGACCTTTAACATATTCAAATGTCTCTTCGCTCATCGGATGGTTGTCGTTCTTATATTCGTCGGTGGTCCACCATACGGTATTCTTCGAATTCTCATCCATAACGATGTATTTATCCTTGGGCGAGCGGCCGGTATATACACCGGTCATAACGTTGACAGCATCAAGTTCGCTGACCTGACCTACTTCAAAGCCGGTGAGGCCGGGCTTGGTTTCTTCCTCAAAGAGAGTTTCAAAAGAGGGATTGTAGACGATTTCTTTTACGTCGGAAATGCCGTATTTGGTTAAGTCGAGATTTGCCATAGATTCATTCTCCTTTTCTGTCGGTTTCCTCATTT
>CAMUZD010000052.1 GCA_947165115.1 uncultured Clostridia bacterium | reverse complement strand
GGCTCTTTTTCGGGATATATAATCTTTGCGGTTTCGGTGCAGCGCTTCAGAGGGCTTGAGAACACGGATTCAACAAAGGGATAACCGTAATCATCCCTGAGCTGACCGAGCTCGGCTCTGCCCTCCTCGGAAAGGGGGACATCCGTATGCCCGATGTATCTGCCCTTGTCTGCGCCCTCATTGACCGCGTGCCTTATGAGATAAATGAGATAGGTTTTCATAGTTTAATCAATCGAATTATAGAGCGCGATATATTCCCTGGCGCTCTTACCCCAGCTGTTGTCACATTTCATGGCTCTGTCAACGAGCTTTGCCCAGTATTCCTTATCGCTGTAAGCGCCGAGAGCGCGCCAGATTGCATCCTGCATATCATAGGCGTCATAGCTCTTGAAGGTGAAGCCGTTGCCCATGCCGTCGCCGCTGTCGGTAACGGTATCCTTAAGGCCGCCGGTCTCCCTGACTATCGGCACTGTGCCGTATCTGAGGGCAACCATCTGCGACAGGCCGCAGGGCTCGCTCTTTGAGGGCATGAGAAATATATCGGCACCCGCGTAAATCTTGCGGGCAAGATCGGGAACGAATCCGAGACGGAGGCCGACCTTGTCGGGGAATGCCGCCGCGAGCTCCTTGAAGAAGGCTTCATATTCCCAGTCGCCCGCGCCGAGCAGAACGAACTGCATATCGGTCGTCGCGAGGATATTCCAGAGAACTTTCTTTACTAAATCGAAGCCCTTGTGGGAAACAAGGCGCGAAACCATCGCGAGTATCGGCGTATCGGGGCGCTGGGGAAGATTGAACATTTCCTGAAGCGCGTTCTTATCCTTTGCCTTGCCGCTCTTATCCTCGATTGAGTAATTGAAGAAGATATCCTTATCGGTTTCGGGATCGTAGTTTTCGGTATCGATGCCGTTGAGAATACCCGAGAGCTTATAGCTTCTCTCCTTGAGAATCGGATGCAGGCCGTGGCTGAACCAGGGATCGAGCGTCTCCTCGGCGTAGGTATGGCTGACGGTTGTCACCTTATTTGCGCATTCAATGGCGCCCTTCATAAGATTGATATCGTCGCCGAATTCAACGAGGCTGTAGTGCTCCTCGCCCAGGCCGAAGACATCGCCGAGTATCTCCTTGCCGTAGATACCCTGATACTGGATATTGTGAATCGTGAAGACGGTCTTTATGCCGGTGTATCCCTCACGGTTTGCGTAATAGACCGAATAATAAACGGGCACGAGAGCGCTCTGCCAGTCGTTGCAGTGGATTATATCGGGCTTGAAATCAATATAGGGGAGGATTTCAAGCACGGCTCTCGAGAAGAAGGCGAATCTCTCGCCGTCGTCATAATGGCCGTAGAGCGAATTTCTCTTGAAATAGTATTCGTTATCAATCAGGTAATAGATAACTCCGTTTGCGCGCGCTTCGAAGATACCGCAATACTGTCTGCGCCATGAGACGGGAACCATGATATTCGTGATGAATTTCATATTCGCGCGCATCTCGTCGCTGACCGAGCCGTAGAGCGGCATAACCACTCTGCAGGCAACCTTTCTCTTGCGCAGTGCGCCGGGCAGAGAGCCCGCGACATCGGCGAGGCCGCCGCTTGCGGCAAAGGGGAGCGCTTCGCTTGCTACATATAATACTTTCATCTTATCATTCCTTTAGTTTTCACTTGTTTTCGGAGCGGTTGTCGAGGATGTGACATCCTCGGCCGCCGTGGTGGACGGTTTTTTGGTAGTGGTCGTCGGTTTTGTCGTGGACGGCTTCGTCGTGGTCGTTGTGGTTGAGGGCTCGGGTTCGGTCTCAACTCCCGACACGATGTATTCGCCCCTTATATTCTTAATGGGCTTCTTTAAGATCGGATCGGTCACATAGATAACCTTCGTGGTCCTCTCGCTCGTTGTCTGAGTGGTCGTCTCCGTGGTCGATTCGGTCGTTGTTTTGCCGTCTTTATCGGTGATAATCGTGACCTTTTCGATTTTGGTTACCGGCTCGCCGCTTTCGTCAGTGACCTGCTCGCCGTTTTCATCCGTCACATTGACCACGCTCTCCTCCTCGATGAAGTAGGTCACATCCTCATCCTCGGTGGTTTCCTTCTTGGTTGTCGTAGTGGTCGGATAGCGGTGATTTGAGGAGTGAAGCGGTCTGTTATACCATTCTTCAATTGAATAGTATTCCACCTCGCCGTCCTCATTGACGCGGCTCTGGATGACAATCCTCGTATCGGAGACATATTCCTGCTCCGTCGTGGTATTCTCGGAGGGCCTGCCGATAACTCCGGTTTTGACGAGAACCACAATCAGCGCGAGCAATACTGCGAATGCCACGACCGCTATTGTGATGATATTTTCTTTCTTCATTTTTTCAGATGCCATTGCTAAGTTACCTCAGATATTTATTCCCTTCCCGATATAAACCGGATAATTATCCGCACCGCAGAGTTTCTTGCGCGCGCCGATGGAAACATCCTTATCCGTGATTACCGATTCAACCTCGGCATTTTCACTGATGAAAGTGTCCTGCATGATAATTGAGTTCTTTACCTTCGCGCCCTTCGAGACGGTTACGCCTCTGAAGAGGATGCTGTTTTCAACCTCGCCGTCAATCCTGCAGCCGTCGGCAATGAGTGAATTCTTGACGACCGAGTTTATGCCGTAAACGGCGGGAACTTTGTCGCTGGTCTTGGTATAGACGGGCTTGTCCGCCGGGAAAAGCGCTCTCCTGACCTCGGGCTTGAGGAGGTCGAGATTCGCGTCATAATATGATTTGAGATCCTCGATGATCTTCGCGTAGCCGTTGTGTCTGTAACCGTAAACTCTGAGATTGCCGCAGTTTTCGGATAGGAGCTGCTCGAAATCGGTGATTCTCTTGAGGCTCGCTTCGTGGAGCAGGCGCTCGAGCAGGGTGCGGTTGATAACCATCATCTTGAGCGAGTTGCTGGAATCGTCGCCGAAGGGATCGGCATATCTGATTTCGCTGATTCTGCCGTAGGATTCAACTTCGTATTCCATTGCGGTTGCAAGCTGCGATTTGACGTTTCTTGCGTATGCAAGAGTGATTTCCGCGTTTCTCTCGATATGGAATTCGAGCAGTGCGTCATAATCTATATCGCAGACAACGTTGCAGTCTGTAATAAGCACATAATCCTTGCCGGAATCGCTGATATAGCCGATGCTGCCGAAGAGAGCGTCAATCTTGCCCTTGAATACGCCGGTATCGGGGTGATTGAACGGGGGCAGGATGGTGAGACCGTCTCTCTTGCGCGCGAGATCCCACGCCTTGCCGTTGCCTATATGGTCCATGAGCGAGCGGTAATTGCTGTTTGTGAGGATTCCGACCTGCGGAATGCCCGCGTTTACCATATTTGAAAGCTGAAAATCTATGAGGCGGTAACGGCCCGCAAACGGGACCGAGCCCATAGTCCTGTGTGAAGTGACCTGGGGGATTACTTCATCATAGGCGTTTGAAAAGATTATTCCGAGAACATTCTTTGCTGCCATTATGCTTCGCCTCCCATATCGGTATCAACCATTGCCTTCGGGGCAACTTTTACATCCTTGCCGATTTTAATGCCGTTTCCGATAACGGCCACGCCCCAGTCTTCAATGTTTTCCATTTCCTCGGGGCTTCTGCCGACTGTCGCGCCCTCTTCGATAACCGTATTCTCTGCGACTATCGAATACTGGACCGTCGCGCCCTTCTTTATGACCGTGCCGGGCATGATAATTGAATACTTGACGTTTGCGCCCTCTTCAACTTTTACATTTGCGAAGAGCACCGAGAAATCTATGCTGCCGTCAATCTCGCAGCCCTCGGTTATCATCGAATTCTCGATCTTTGCGTTTTCGCCCACATAGTGAGGCGGAGCGACGGGAGATCTCGAATAAATCTTCCAGCTGTCGTCATCGAGGTCGAGGTCAACTTTCGGATTGAGAAGGTCGAGGTTTGAATCCCAGAGGGAGTCGATAGTTCCGACATCCTTCCAGTAGCCGTCAAACTGATAGGCGAACATTCTCTCGCCCGCCTTATGCATCGCGGGGATGACATCGTGGCCGAAGTCGTTGCCCGAATTCTCATTCGCCTCATCGTCGATAAGATACTGGCGAAGCTTCTTCCAGTTGAAGATATAAATGCCCATTGAAGCCTTGTTGCTTCTCGGATTTTCGGGTTTCTCCTCGAATTCGGAGATGGAGCCGTCGGGATTGACTATCATCAGGCCGAAGCGGCTCGCCTCTTCCCAGGGGACCTCTATCATGGCGATGGTGCAGTCCGCTTTATTCGCCTTGTGATAATCGAGCATCTTGGAATAATCCATCTTGTAAATATGGTCGCCCGAAAGAATCAGGACATACTCGGGATCGTATCTCTCGATGAATTTGATATTCTGATAAATCGAATTTGCGGTGCCCTTATACCATTCGGTGCCCTTTATCTGCTGATAGGGGGAGAGAATGTGAACGCCGCCGTCCGCTCTGTCAAGATCCCAGGGCTGACCGTTTCCGATATAATCATTGAGCACGAGCGGCTGATACTGGGTGAGCACGCCGACCGTGTGGATTCCCGAATTTACGCAGTTTGACAGCGGGAAATCGATTATCCTGTATTTTCCGCCGTAGGGAACTGCGGGTTTTGCGATATTCTTTGTGAGAATACCGAGGCGGCTTCCCTGACCGCCGGCCAGCAACATGGCTATGCATTCCTGTTTCCTTGCCATCTTATTTATCCTCCTTAACGGTTTTCTTCTTTGCCGTGTTTTTTATGTAGAGACAGCTCAGGCCCTCAATATCGAGCTCTATGCTGTAATCAAAGCCGTGCATCGGAACTTTCTTTGCCCTGACGGATGCTTTGGTGCTCTCGTCCCTGCCGCCGTAAGCGGGAGAGGCGGAGGAGAATACGGGCTTGTAGCTGCCCGCCTTGGGAACTCCGATTCTGTATCCCTTTCTCGTAACGCCGGTGAAATTGCAGACCGTGATAATCTCATTGCCTTCTTTATCTCTGCGCAGATAGGCGACCACTGAATTGTCGCAGTCGTCGCTGACTATCCAGCTGAAGCCGTCCCAGCTGTAGTCATCCTCCCAGAGCGGGGGATTCGCGAGATAGAATTTATTGAGGTCCGCCGTATATTGCCTGAGCTGCCTGTGCGCGTCGTAATCGAGAAGCATCCAGTCAAGCTGCTGCTTATAGTTCCATTCGATGAACTGGCCGAATTCGCTGCCCATGAAGAGAAGCTTCTTGCCCGGGTGAGACATCATATAGCCGAGGAACGAGCGCACGCCCGCGAATTTTTCCTCATATGTGCCGGGCATCTTGTTTATCAGTGAGCACTTGCCGTGAACGACCTCGTCGTGCGAAATCGGGAGTACGAAATTCTCGCTGAAAGCGTAGAAGAACGAGAAGGTCAGGCAGTCGTGATTGAATTTGCGGAATATGCCGTCGAGCGAGAAGTAGCGAAGGCAGTCGTTCATCCAGCCCATGTTCCATTTGAAATTGAAGCCGAGACCGCCGCTGTAGGTCGGCTTGGAGACCATAGGCCAGGCGGTGCTCTCCTCGGCAATCATCATAACGTCGCCGTGCTCGCGGAAGATGGATTCGTTGAGCTTTCTCAGGAACGCTACCGCTTCGAGATTCTCTCTGCCGCCGTAAGTGTTCGCTACCCACTGACCGTCGTTTCTGCCGTAATCGAGATAGAGCATTGAGGCGACGGCATCAACTCTCAGGCCGTCAATGTGATATTTTTCAATCCAGAACATCGCGCTCGAAACGAGGAAGCTCTGGACCTCATTCTTGCCGTAGTCAAAAACTCTTGTTCCCCACTGGAAGTGTTCGCCCTTGCGCAGGTCCTCGTATTCATAGCACTTCGAGCCGTCGAATTCATAGAGGCCGAAGGCGTCCTTCGGGAAGTGGGCAGGGACCCAGTCGAGAATAACGCCGATGCCCGCCTTGTGGGCGGTGTTTATAAAATAGGCGAAATCCTCGGGAGTGCCGTAGCGGGAGGTCGGTGCGAAATAGCCCGTAACCTGATAGCCCCAGCTGCCGTCAAAGGGATGCTCCATCACCGGCAGCAGCTCGATGTGGGTGTAGCCCATTTCTTTGACATAGGGAATCAGGCGATCGGCAAGCTCTCTGTATGAGAGGGGGTTGCCGTCATCATATACCTGCCAGGAGCCCGCGTGCACTTCATAGATATTGACGGGCGAAGAGTAGATATCGGATTCCTTTCTCTTTTTGAGCCAGGCCTTGTCGCTCCATTTGAAATCGAGCGAGGGATAATACTTTGAAGCGGTGCCCGGCCTTGTCTCCGCGTGGAAGGCGTAGGGATCGGCCTTGTGGAAAGTTCTGCCGTCCGGCGCGGTAATCAGATACTTGTAGCTGTCATAGACATTGACAACCGGCACGTGGCATTCCCAGACTCCGCCGCTGATTTTTGACATCGGATTCGCGCTAGCGTCCCAGCCGTTGAAATCGCCGGTCAGGCTCACGCTCACGGCCGAGGGTGCCCATACCCTGAATACAACTCCGCCGTTTTCCGAAGGATGCGATCCGAGGAATTCGTATGCCTTGGCATTCGTTCCCTGGTGGAAGAGGTAGAGAGGTATGTTATTCTCGTATGACATTGAACTGCCCCCTTGATTATATATAAATAAAGTATAAATATTCACAGTAAATTATAACAACATATTATGAACATTTCAAGTTGAACTGAAAGGTTTACTTAACAAATTTAATTTATAAAATTTAATTAAATTAACTAAAAATTATTACAAGTCGGTAACATAGATTGACAAAGGCATTGTGCTTTGTTACTATTGCCATAATAGGGGAATATGTGCCCGCAAGGGTCTCTCTTCAATCCCCGGTTATGATTTCAGCTTCCCAAAAGGAGTGATTATATTGATTAGTTCCGATAATCTCTGCATGGGCTGTATGCACGAGATAGGCGAGGAAAAGAAATGCCCGTACTGCGGCTATCACGCCGATACGGTCCAGGGCGCTCCTTATCTGCCTGTCCGCACGGTCATAGGCAACAGATACCTTGTCGGCAAGGTCGTTGATTACAACGGCGAAGGCGCTACCTATATCGGCTGGGATCTCATGGAGAAAAAAGCCGTCAACATCAGGGAATTCATGCCTTCGGCAATCACCGCGAGGTCCGATTTGAATCTGTCTCTTCAGGTGCGTCTCGGCTCCGAGGCGACCTACGCCGAGCTGCGCCGCAGCTTTGAGGAATTATGGGGAAAGCTCGCGAAACTCAGCGGACTTTCCGCGCTGATAAATGTCACGGACGTGATTGAGGATAACAGCACCTCATATGCGGTTTACGATCATTTTGACGGCATCTCCCTGCAGGATTTCCTGCTCAGGAGCAAAACCGGATACATCACCTGGGAGAAGGCGCGCCAGCTTCTTATGCCGACGCTCTCAACCCTCGGAACTCTTCACTCGAACGGCATAATTCACAGAGGCATTTCTCCCTCGACGCTTGTCATCGGCGAAGACGGAAAAATCAAAATCACGGGCTTCTCAATCGGCGATGTCAGGACTGTCGGCAGCCGCCTGAATCCCCAGATTTTTGACGGCTACGCTGCGGCCGAGCAGTATGGATTCGATGTCCGCCAGGGTCCCTGGACAGATATCTATTCATTTACCGCAGTTCTCTACAGAACCCTCATCGGAAGCAATCCGATTTCGGCAAAAGAGAGAATGGCGAACGACCGCCTCATGGTGCCCGGCAAATTTGCCGAAGCCCTTCCCGCATACGTCATAAACGGCCTTATCAACGGCCTTCAGATACTTCCTCAGGACAGAACCAAAACCGTCGAGCAGCTCAGAGCCGAGCTCTCCGCCTCGCCCGCGGCCACGGCCGTCAGCACCAATTACGGCAAGGATTCACCCGCTCCGACCATTCCTAACAAGAATCCGCAGACGCCCGTTTCGAGCAAACCTCCGAAGAAGGAAAAGAGCTCCGCGGCAGTGTTCTTCATCGCTCTCGCCAGCGTGCTCCTTATCGGCGCGATTGCGCTCGGAATAATGCTCGTCACCCTTGATAAATCGGGCAAAATCAACCTCAGACACCCGGGCGAGACCACAACCGAAACGCAGACTCAGGTCGAGCAGGTCAAGGTTCCCGATTTCTCCGTTTCGAATTACGACAGCATCCAGGCAAATCCCGTATTCAACAAGAATTTCAAGATAACGGCAAACGAAGTATTTAACGCCGAGCTTCCGAAGGGAACGATTATTTCTCAGTCTGTCCCGCCCGATACTCTGGTCCCGAAGGGCTCGTCGATAGTCCTGACCGTCAGCAAAGGCCCCGAAATGATAGTTCTTCCCAATGTCGTCGGCAAAAAATACGACGAAGCCTATGATCAGCTTACCGGCCTCGGCTTCGAGGTTGAAAGAATGGATGTAAGCCAGAGCGGCTGGTATTCGGATGAAGAGGTTATCGAGATGTCGCTGACCGAAAATCAGGAATACGACGCCGGAACCCTTGTCACCCTCAAGGTCTATACGCAGCAGGTGACCGAGGAATTCTCCACGAGGAGCTACACCTATTCCTACTCAACAACCTCCCGTCAGCAGGAGAGCGCCACCGCCTACACCACAACCGAGCCCGTAACGCAGGCTCCGTCAGTATCCGTTCCTGCTGAGAACGAATAATACACAGCGATAATAAAAGAGCAGTCCGTAAGGGCTGCTCTTGTTTTATATCATTTGTTTTAACCGTTGAAAGTATAACCTTTCACGAAGTATTCGCTTGTGACGTTTGTGCCGGTAACGGTGTCGATATCGCCGAAGACCGTGAAGGAATTGCCGTGCGCGAGCGCGGCGGTCGCCACATCGC
>CAMUZD010000051.1 GCA_947165115.1 uncultured Clostridia bacterium | reverse complement strand
TAAAACAGCCCGTTTTTCCGTTATTATAGCAATGGAAAGACTCCAAAGACTTCTGACGGTCATGGTGGTTTTGTTCCTTTGCATGACGGCAAAGGCTCAAGACACGCGGTATGCCGAGCATTCGGTACTGCGCGAAGGGTCGTGGGCAAAAGTCCGCATCCCCAAGAGCGGCGTCTATCAGCTCACCAACAGTCTGATACGCAGTTGCGGCTTCTCAGACGGGACTGCCCGAAGGAATCCCGGTTGTTGCCGGCGGTCTTGACGCCGCGTGCGCGGCTCTCGGAGTCGGCGCGGTCAGGTCCGGCATGACTCAGGAACAGAGCGGCCAGGCGGGTGGAATGAGTATCTGCACCGAAAGCAGTGCGAGCGACCCGAGGCTGATTATGGGCTTCCACACAGTGCCCGGTTTAAGGCTCCTGCAGGGCGGAACAACGGGCGGAGGCGGAGCTCTCCGCTGGCTCAGAAGCACACTCTGCCCCGAGCTTTCCTACGCTCAGATGGATGAGCTTGCCTCGGGCGTGAATCCCGGCAGCGACGGTCTGATTTTCCTGCCGTATCTCGCGGGCGAGAGAAGCCCGCTCTGGAATCCCGACGCAAAGGGCGTATTCTTCGGTCTGACTTTCGCTCACACCCGCGCCCATATCATCCGCGCGGTCATGGAGGGAGTAGCGTTTTCACTGCGCCACAATCTCGAAACAGCCGAAAACACGGGCGCGAAGGTCAGCGTTATGCGCTCGGCGGGCGGCAGCAGCGTCAGCCGTGTCTGGACTCAGCTGAAATCAGATATCACGGGCAAGACTGTCGAGGTTCCCGAGGATAATTCCGCCACCGTCTCCGGCGCGGCGATTCTCGCGGGCGTCGGCGCGGGCATATTCGAAAGCGAAGCCGTGGCGGCTGAGAAATTCGTGAATATAGGCAGAATCCATACCCCGCAGGCGGAAAACAAGGAAATCTACGACAGACAGTATGCGAAATACATTGAACTATATGAAAAAACCGAATCGATGATGGGGAGTGACAAGAATTGAAAGCTGCAGTGCTTTACGCAAATGAAGATATAAGATATGCCGACTGGGAAACGCCCGTATGCGGCGATAATGAAGTAAAAGTGCGCGTGAGAGCGACGGGTATCTGTGGCAGCGATGTGCCGAGAGTCCTGCATAACGGCGCTCACTTTTATCCGATTGTACTCGGCCACGAATTCAGCGGAGATGTTGTTGAAACAGGCAGAAATGTTACGAAAATCAAGGTCGGCGATACTGTCAGCGGCGCTCCGCTTCTGCCCTGTATGGAATGCGTTGACTGCAAAAAAGGTGATTACTCGCTCTGCAAGCATTATTCGTTTATCGGCAGTCGCCAGCAGGGAAGCTTCGCGGATTATGTCGTTATTCCCGAGGTCAACGCCGTCAGATACGATTCGCGCGTTCCCTATGAGCAGGCGGCGATGTTCGAGCCTTCGACGGTCGCGCTTCACGGTCTGCTTCACGCCGGCTATAACGGCGGCGGAACGGTCGCCGTGCTAGGTCTCGGAACAATCGGCATTTTCACTCTCCAGTGGGCAAAGATTCTCGGAGCGGAAAAGACGGTTGCCTTTGATATTGACGACAGCCGCCTCGACCTCGCGAAGAGGATGGGCGCAGACGAAGTGATAAACACTCTGAAACCTGATTTCATGAATCAGGCGGCGGATATGACCGCGGGCAGAGGCTTTGATGCCGTGTTTGAGGCGGCGGGCAGTCCGGTCACGATGAAAATGGCGTTCGCCCTTGCGGGCAACAAGGCGAAGCTCTGCTTCATAGGCACGCCGCATACCGATATGACCTTCACCCCCGCCGAATGGGAGAATCTCAACAGAAAAGAATTCACTCTCACGGGCAGCTGGATGAGCTATTCCGCTCCGTTCCCGGGAAAGGAATGGGCGATGACCGCCGAAAAATTCGGTACGGGCGAACTGAAATTCGACCCTTCGTTTATCTATCGCAAATTCCTGATGAGCGAGGCGGCAGACGCTTTTGCGCTCTATAAAAACCCCTCGCAGGTCCACGGCAAGATAATGCTTATAAACGAATAGGAAAGGAAGATAAATATGGAAAAAATCGATCCGCGCACCGTTCCTCAGATACGCCTTTCAAACGGCGAAGAAATCCCCTGTATCGGAATGGGTACCTTCGGCAGCGACCGCTTCACACCCGAGCAGGTCAGCAGCGCCGTCGCGGGAGCAATAAAGGCGGGATACCGCCTCTTCGACTGCGCGAGCGTTTACGGAAACGAAGATCTGATAGGAAAAGTATTTGAAGATGCGATAAAATCGGGTGAGGTAAAGCGCGAGGAGCTCTTCATCACCTCGAAGGTCTGGAACGATATGCACGGCAGGGGCGATGTCCTTCTCTCCTGCGCAAAATCCCTGCGCGACCTGCGGCTTGATTATCTCGATTTCTATTTCGTTCACTGGCCGTTCCCGAATTATCACGCCCCGGGATGCGACGGAGACTCGAGAAACCCCGACAGCAAGCCGTTTTCAGTCGATGAATTCATGGCAACCTGGCGTCAGATGGAGCGCCTTTATGATATGGGTCTTGTCAGGAATCTCGGCATGAGCAGCATGACTATTCCGAAGCTCGAGGCGGTTCTGCCGCTCTGCAGAATCAAGCCGACCGTCATTGAAATGGAGCTTCATCCCTGCTTCCAGCAGCCCGATCTTTTTGATTATGTTGTCGCTCACGGCATTCAGCCGATAGGCTTCTGCCCGATAGGCAGCCCGACCAGACCCGACAGGGACACCACTCCCGACGATGTCGCCGATATTCAGGTGCCCGAGCTCGTTGAAATCGCGAAGGCTCACGGCGTCCACCCCGCCGTCATCTGCCTCAAATGGGCGGTCAGACGCGGTCAGATTCCGATTCCGTTTTCAATCTATGACAATGAATATATCTCAAATCTGCGCTGCACCGTCGAGGATCCGCTGACCGACGATGAGATGAAGATTCTCACGGGAATCGACAAAAACTGCCGCCTCATCAAGGGGCAGGTATTCCTCTGGCCCGGCGCTGAGAGCTGGCACGATCTCTGGGACGAAGACGGCACTATAACGCAGTGATTTCAAGGAGCAGACTATGAATCTTACAGGAGTCAGATATACTTACAGCCGCTTTGCGACGACGAATCCGCCGCAGAATATTTCGCATACGCTCGATCTTCACACGAAGCAGGGCGGCGGCGTTGAACTGGAGAAATCAGATTACACAAACGGGCTGTGCGTAACGAAAATCTACGCAGTTCCAAGTGAAAAACTCGCCGAAATCAGCGCCCTTTTTGAATCGCTGAATATTCTCGGCGCAATCAACCGCAAATTCTCAGAAAGCGCGCCCGCTCCGGAGATGCCGCCGATGGCGGGCGGAGGCGAAAACCGCGCGATAACCTTCTTTGCCGACAAAATTTCGATTGCCTGCTTCTATCTTCCCGACGAGGCTAATCCGCTTGTCGCAAGGCTCACTATGCTCGCGGATGAATGCGGCGAACCGATATTTGAGACAAAGACAGGCTCAGATATGAATGCCCCGGGCTACGATGCCCTTGCGGCCGCCGAGCAGGTGGTCGCGCAGATGGAAGCAATCAAAAAAGCCGCCGAGGCAAAGCCCGTCCTCGCCGAAGGCGAATGGCTCTGCTCGGGCTGCGGCCATGTAAACGCGAATTCCAAATTCTGCACCGAATGCGGAAAAATGAGAGACTGAATATAATAATTAACCCGCCGGGAAATCAATCCGGCGGGCTTTGTTTATCAGTTTTTTGTCATCCTGAGCGAAGCGAAGGATCTCATAACAGACTTATTATAAACTTGCGATTCTTCGGCATCCGCCTCAGAATGACAGGGGTAGTTTTCATATCTTCTCAGAAATCATAATCCGGCTGCACGGGGACGCCGGTTTTTGAGGATTCGATGATTGAGAGGCAGACCTCGACTGTTTTTGCGCCCTCGCGGGCATCGGCCTCGATTGGTTTGTCATTGACAATCGCATCGGCAAAGACCTCAAATTCCCTGCCGGCGTTGTGGCTGTTGACCTGGACGGGAATAATTTCGGGCTCTTTGGCAACTCCCTTTTCGTCCACCTCGAAAAGCTTCATTTCAGGCGAGGTGTTGTCGCAGATAAGCGTGCCCTTCGTGCCGTAAATGACCGTGCGCATAGTGTAATCGCGTTTGCATCCGGTCGAAACAAAGACTTTGCCTGCGGTGTTTTTATCGAATTTCATTATCGCTATTGTGGCGTCGTCATAGGAAACCATCGGAAGCAGGCGGTGAGTGCCGTAGGCAAAGACTTCGGCGGGGTCGCCCGCAATCCAGCGGATCAAGTCAACCGCGTGGCAGCCGCCGCCGATTACTCCGTGGCGCAGGGGATCTGCGCGCCAGCCGCCCAGGAAGGTCATATAATCGTGGGCGTATTCGGATTCTATGAAGTATAAATCACCGATTCTGCCCGAGGCGACTATCTCTTTCGCCATTTCAAATGAGGGCGTGAATCTGCAGATCTGGCCGACCATGAATTTTTTGCCGCTCTCGTCCGCGGCTTTTATTATTTCCCTCACATCCTCGCGCGTGAGCGCAAGCGGTTTTTCGCAGAGGACATGCTTCCCCGCCCTGAGCATCTCGCAGGAAATCTGCTTATGAAGCTGGTCGGGAACGGCGACCGTCACCGCGTCGATTTCTGGATTCGCCGCGATTTCGCGGTAATCAGACACCCATTTTTCCTTGGGAATATTGTATCTCTCGCCCGCAAAGCGCAGATTTTCCTCATCGCTGTCGCAGATTGCCGCAATTTCCGCGCCCCAGCTCATCGCGCCCTCGACATGGGACATGCCGAATTTCATGCCGATATTCGCAACTTTCAGATTCATATCATCACCCCGTAAAGAATATTTTTCATCAGATTGATTATTTCACAAGTGAGCGGAATTGTCAATAAAATCAAAGTTTATTTATGAATTATCACAGCCCCGTTTTTCTTGAAAACAGATGAATAATATGATAAAATTTATATATATTACTGCGGGAGGTGCGAAATGAAAAAGCGGATATTATGCGTGATTCTCGGGCTGATTATGCTCGCCTGCGCGGGCTGCTCGGGAAATGAAAAAGAAACGACGACTGCTCCGTCAAAAAGCATCTCGTCCGCCCCGGCATCGTCTGTTACGGAAAAGAAAGCCGAAACAACATCGGAGAAAACAACCGAAGCCGAAACGCAGAGCGAGACCGCGACAAAAGCGCAGACCACCAAAGAATCCGCTCCTCTGAATACGGTGAAAATCGTCCCTTCCGAAGCGATAAAAAACCTCCTGCCCGGCTTTTCCTATGCCGAATTCAAGGGGGATGACGGCCTCTCCGCCTTCCTTTCGGGCGGCGGCGTTTCAAGCGACGAGGACCTGACGAATTTTCTCGTAAAGCAGGTGCTCGGCGGCAAGGCGGGCCCGATATTCAAGCTCATAGGCGGCGGCTGCAGCACTCTTTCCGTAAAGAATAAAAACGGCGGCTACATTTTCGGCAGGAATTTCGACTGGAAGCGCTGCAACGGCCTCGCCCTCGTCTGCAAACCCTCAAAGGGCTATAAATCTGTCTCGACCGTAAATACCGATTTTGTAACGACAAGCACGGATTACAAGCTGACCGACGATATCCTTCGCTTCTGCGCACTCTATGCTCCGCTTGACGGCATGAACGAAAAGGGCGTGTGCGTATCTGTCAATATGGTCTTCGACAAGGGCGCCGTGATAAATCAGCAGACTTCAAAGCCCGACCTCACGACCTCGACCGCAATCCGCCTCATTCTTGACCGCGCCGCGAGCGCGAAGCAGGCGGTTGAGCTTCTCAAGGGCTATGATATGCATGCCTCTTTCGGCTATGTGATTCATTTCGCAATCTGCGATTCAACGGGTTATTCCGTCGCAGTTGAATATATCAACAATAAAATGACCGTGACCGAGACGCCGGTGCTGACTAATTTCTATGTCACGCCCTCAAAATTCGGAATCGGCTCGCAGAAGAGCGTAAAAAGATACGATCTGATTATGGATGCGCTCAAAAAGAATCCTCAGATGACCGCCGCCGGTTTGCGCGATGTTATGAAGGAAGCCGCGCAGAGCCAGCTGAACGACTATTCCACCGAGTGGACGGCAATATTCGACCAGAGCGCAAAGACCGTCACCTACTACCACAGAGGCAGTTTCAGTAAGGGTTACACAATTTATCTCTGATATAACGGGGAGGGATAATATGAAAAGAACAAAAAAGGTGATTGCGGTTCTGCTTTCGGCCGCGCTTATTCTCGGCGTATTCACCCTGACGGTGAGCGCAATGCAGATTTTTGTCAAAACCCGGACGGGAAAGACCGTCACTCTCGAGGTCGAGCCCGGAGATTCGATTGACAATGTAAAAGCAAAGATTCAGGATAAAGAAGGAATACCGCCCGATCAGCAGATACTGGTTTTTGCCGGTAAACTGCTTGAGGACGGTCACACCCTCGCGGATTACAATATCCAGAAAGAGTCCACCCTGCATCTGACTCTCAGGACCGGGCCGTTTCAGACCGGCGACATCATTGAATACGGCACCTATCCGCAGTCGCTCGTCAGGGATGAAAACCTGATTGCGAAGCTTGAAAAAATACCCGGTGAATGGAAGACCTATAAATATTATACCCGGGGTTAAAGAGAAGGAGATCTCTACTATGCGCCGAAGATTTCGCAGAGCATGCAGTATATTGATGTTGTGCGGAAGAATGTGAAATACAGAGGTGTTAAAATCAATGATTACAGGCCTTTTTCGGATGTAAGTATTGATGACGAGACTTGCTGGACCCAGAATCTGAACGGCTATACGGCCGGAAATATATACTGGTTCAGATACGATCCTCTGCGCTGGCGTGTGCTCGACCCCGCAGAAGGGCTTGTGGTATGCGACACTATCATTGATTCCCAGCCGTTTGTTCAGTTCGCAGATTATTACGCCGAATTCGGATATCCTTATACGGGCGAATACGGCCTCGGCACAGCGGGCGGCGGTTATATGACCGCCTATTATGAGAGTATCAGCGTATGGCTCAACGAAGTCTTTTCCGCCACCGCCTTCAGCGAAGAGCAGAAGCAGAATATCGCGCAGAGCGAGCAGGTCAATGATTACTGGTATGTCGGAAGTAACGGCGGCTCGTATAATGGAATTCACAAATATGACAATTCCGCAACTCAGGATAAGATATTCCTGCTCTCCTGGGATGATCTGACAAATGAAAGCTACGGATTCAATACCGCCTGGGATGCCGAAGACCCCGCAAGAGTCCGAACCTGCACCGATTACGCTAAGGCGCAGGGCATCTATGACACGGGAAGCGGCTGCCGCTGGCTTATACGCACGGTCTGTCAGTATTTCACTTCGAATTTCAGCTGCAGAGTCAGCGAAGCCGGAGCCGAAATGGCAATCATGACTTCTCCTCATTCGTTTGACCGCGGCGCGATTAACGGCATCTGCCCCGCGATGCGCCTTGAAAATCTTGTTTCACAGAGCAGCGGAGAGGACCTGTATCACACAGGGGATATCATCTCCTTCGGCTCCTATCCGAGAAGCAGAGTCAGGGATTCCGATATAACAGCGGCTCTCAACGAAAGAGTTGAGCTTGCCCCGAAGAAGAATCTGTATATTGAAGAACACAGATGGGCATATGACGCCGATTACTATACGGATTACGCCGATATGATACTTGACGGCAGCAGATACAGGGCAAAGATTCTTTATGTCGAGATGTTCACCGAAGCGTCACCGTCAGCCACAGATCAGCCGAGAGTATTCAGCGATTATGATTATCGCTATACCGAAGACGGATTTGATAAATATGTTTATTACTATCGCTTTGAGCCGCTTCAATGGCGTCTGCTGGATCCGGAAACGGGGCTTATGGTGAGCGATGAAATAGTCGATTCGGCCATCTTCCGGTATAATCATTTCAAGAGCGAAGACGATTACTGGGCGGAATACGCCTGGGGAGATAAGGAGCATACGCACTACGCCACCGACTATTCGGTCAGTGAGATGAGGAATTTCCTCACCGGCAGTTTCTATGAAGCGGCATTCACGGATGAACAGAAGGCAAAATTAAAGACGGTTGAGCTCGACAACAGATGCCGCATGAGTATAGACGGCGAAACCGGATATGAAGAATTTGACTGGGAGAGCACATCCGACAAAGTATTTCTGCTTTCTTCCTCCGATGTTGTAAATCCCGGGTATGGATTCAATCCCGACCCGTCGGCGAAGGATTCCGCAAGGGTAATGTTCGGCAACGATTATTCCGGATATATCGAGGGCGAAACGCTTGATAACTGGTGGCCGCTCCGCAATGTAACCGGCTACGGCTTCTATCTCTCAAGGCGGCCGGGCGCCTGCACCGATAAAGGAGTAGTTCACGGAACGGCGGCCTGGGCAAACGAGAAGCATCCCGTTGTTCCGGCGATTTGCCTGAGCGAAATTGACTGCGATTATTCGGGCGAAACCGCGGTTTGCAGTCAGCACAGTCCCGCGACAGTGACCGTGACCCCCGCATCCTGCACAGAGCCGGGCGCGGGAAAGGAAATCTGCTCTCTCTGCGGAGAGATTCTCAATGAATCCGTCACGATTCCGGCAAAAGGACATACGCCGGGCGAAGAAAAGATTGAAAACGAATCCGAGTCAATCTGCACAGAGCCGGGCAGTTACGATAAAGTTATATATTGCACTGTCTGCGGCGGCGAAATCAGCAGAGAAACGGTAAATACCGACCCTCTCGGGCACGATGAAATCACGCACGAGGGCAAGGCCTCAACCTGCAAAGAAAGGGGCTGGAAGCCCTATGTCACCTGCTCGAGATGCGATTATACGACCTA
>CAMUZD010000050.1 GCA_947165115.1 uncultured Clostridia bacterium | reverse complement strand
GGTAATGCGCGAAGAAAACAGAGACGCCCTTGCGCAAAACGGAATAGTCATCTATCTCAGGCGCAACATAGAAGAACTGACTACAGGCGGCAGGCCGCTCAGCGCGGGCGAAAACGCCGTTTATGAAATCTTCAGCAAACGCAGAGAAACTTATGAAAGCTTTGCGGATTATATAATTGATGTTGACCGTGATGTTGCTGTCACGGCGGAAAGGTTGTCAAAATGCGTATCCTTGTATTAAACGGTCCGAATATGAATCTGCTCGGCATCAGAGAGAAGGACATTTACGGCGAGAGTTCCTATAAAGAACTTTGCAAAATGATTGAGAAAAAAGCCGATGAGCTCAATGTATATGCCGATATGTATCAGTCAAATCACGAGGGCGATCTCGTTGACAAGATTCAGGAGGCATATAAGGGAGTTGACGGCATAATCATCAACCCCGCGGCCTATACCCATACCAGCATTGCGATTCTCGACGCTCTCAAGACGGTCAAGAAGCCTACCGTCGAGGTCCACATCACCGACCTCAAGGAGAGAGAGGAATTCCGCCAGATCTCCTATGTCGGCATGTATGCGGAAAAGACGATAATGGGCAAGGGCTTTGACGGCTATATCGAAGCGCTCGAATATCTGGTTGAGAAACTCAGCGCCATCGAGGCGGAGAAGGAAAAGCAGAGAGCCGAGGAGAGAGAAAAAGAAAGAGCCGCGGCAGCCGAAGCCGCAGCGGCGGCAGACAGCGCTCCCGCAGACAATCAGTAAAACAAGAGAAGTCACGGTTCACAGAGCCGTGGCTTTTTGACAAATGAGGGATTATATGCCGGATATCATTGAAATTAAAGATTTCAGCGCTCCCGAGCTCGATGCTTTCGCAAGGCTCAATGAGCGCGAGCTTCTCAACAGAGATAAACCCGAAAACGGGATGTTTGTCGCCGAGAGCCCGAAGGTAATAGAGCGCGCTCTTGAAGCCGGCTGCGAGCCGGTTTCACTTCTGCTTGAGAGAAAGCATATTGAGGGAGAGGCGAAAAATATAATACAAAGATGCGGAAATATTCCGGTCTATACGGCCGATTTCGATATTCTGACTCAGATTACGGGCTTTGAGCTCACACGCGGTGCACTCTGCCTTATGAAAAGAAAACCGCTGAGGTCCGTCTCCGAAGTCTGTGAAGTGGCTTCGAGAATCGCTATTCTGGAAAGGATTATGAATCCGACAAATGTCGGCGCGATATTCCGCTCCGCCGCCGCTCTCGGATTTGACGCCGTTCTGCTGACCTATGAATGCTCCGATCCGCTTTACAGAAGGGCGATAAGAGTCAGCATGGGCACCGTGTTTCAGATTCCGTGGGCGTTCATCGATAAGGATGGCTGGCAGGATAAGACATTTGAATATCTGAAATCTCAGGGCTTTTCAACTGTTTCAATGGCTCTTGAGGATGATTCGGTTCTGCTTGATGATGAAAAGCTGAATTGTGAAGAAAAGCTCGCCGTTATTCTCGGCTCCGAGGGCGAAGGGCTCGAGAAACGAACCGTTGAGCTGAGCGATTATACAGTTCGTATTCCGATGATGCACGGAGTGGATTCGCTCAATGTCGCGGCCGCCTCGGCAGTCGCCTTCTGGCAGCTCGGCAGGCGAAAATAATATTGAAGAATTATAAATAAAGTGATAGAATAAAAACTGAAGGGCGGTGTTGATATGAGAGTTATGTTTATAGGCGCAAATCACGAAGTTACAGGCTCCTGCACTTTGATTGAGGCCTGCGGCAAAAAGATACTCGTTGACTGCGGCATGGAGCAGGGCCCCGATATATATGAAAACTGCGAATTACCTGTTGTTCCCGGCGAAATTGACGCGGTCTGCCTGACACATGCCCATATTGACCACTCGGGCAAGATTCCCAATATGGTGGCAAACGGTTTCAGCGGTAAAATTCACATGACCGAGGCGACCGGTAAACTCTGCTCGATTATGCTGCGCGATTCCGCACATATTCAGGAATTCGAAGCTCAGTGGCGGAACAGAAAGGCGAAGAGGAGCGGCGAGGATCAATATACGCCTCTCTATACTCCCGAAGATGTTGAAAAGACAGTTCGCCTTTTTGTCACTCATAATTACGAGGATACGGTCAGACTCTTTGACGGGATAAAAATCAGCTTCTTTGACGCAGGGCATCTGCTCGGATCGTCGAATATCCTCTTTGAAATCACAGAAGACGGCGTCACAAAAACAATTCTTTTTTCGGGAGATGTAGGCAATCTCAACAGACCGCTGATAAAGAATCCGCAGACTCCTCCCCATGCCGATTATGTCGTTTGCGAATCCACCTACGGTGACAGAACGCACGGAGCGGCGCCCGATTATGTCGGCCAGCTTGCTCAGGTTATCTATGAAACGCTCTCCGGCGGCGGCAATCTTGTGATTCCGGCTTTCGCGGTCGGCAGGACTCAGGAGCTTCTGTATCTGATAAGAGTAATCAAAGAGAAGAATCTCTGCCCGGACTGCGGGAATTTCCCGGTCTATGTTGATTCGCCTCTCGCCATAGAGGCAACCAATATATACTCCTCCGAGGTTGCGGAATACTTTGACGACGAGACCGTATCGCTACTTGAGAAGGGCATAAATCCGATTTCTTTCCCGAATCTGCGTGTTGCCATTTCGAGCGAAGAGTCAACGGCAATCAATAATAATCCCGAGCCCAAGGTAATAATCTCCGCCTCGGGAATGTGCGAAGCTGGCAGGATAAGGCACCACCTCAAACATAATCTCTGGCGAAGGGAATGCGCGGTGCTCTTCTGCGGTTTCCAGTGCGAGGGCACTCTCGGCAGGCGCCTGATTGACGGCGCGGCGATGGTAAAGCTCTTCGGCGACAATATCACGGTAAGGGCAAGAATATATAATCTCAACGGCTTCTCCGGTCACGCCGACAGGAACATGCTTCTGCAATGGCTCAGGGAGGTCGATGCTAAGCAGATATTCATAAATCACGGCGAGGATGCGGTTTCCACGGAATTTGCGCTCACATGTGAGAGCGAGCTTAATACTCCCGCAATTGCTCCCTACAGCGGCGATGTCTATGACCTCGCGAGCGGAAAAAGCAAGAATCGTCCGCGCGGAGGGCAAAAAGGATTTCGCGACCAAGAGGGCAAAGGATGTATTTGACCGTCTGCTTTCGGCAGTCGCCCGCCTGAAAAGAGTTGCCGAGTCGCTCAAGGGCGGTTCAAATAAGGAACTCGCGAAATTCACCGACCAGATCAACAATCTCTGCGACAAATATGAGAAATAAGGAATTTTTATGAAATATTTATCCGATCATTTCAGAGAAATAGAAAAGAGAACCGGCTTCCCCGATGAGGCGATACCGGTGCTTGAGGCAGTCGCCGCGCGCCTTGATAACGAAAAGGAATTCGGCGCGGAGTTTGAGAAACTCAGGCGCGGATATATGTCCGGCAAAGCGCCGCTGTGGAAATATATCAGAAAAATCGACAAGCTTGCCGAGAAAAACGGAATTCATCCCTACACTCTCGATATGGTCTATCTGATGGTCTGCTGTGAACTCCTTCACAAGAGATATATCAAGGCGGGGCTCAGCGAGGAGCTCTTCTGGGACGGTGTCTCGGACCTTAAATACAAGCTCGTTGAATGTATTGAATGCGAGCATCAGGTCGGCACCTTCGTCGCCGACTGGAATGACGGCTTTCTCAGGATGAACAGATTCGCGCTCGGCAGATTTCAGTATGAATACAGCGAATTCCGGATGAATTACACGACGAAAACGGGCGTTAGAATAAGAAAAGGCCAGAAGTGTCTCAATTTCCATATCCCCTCTTCGGGCGTTCCGCTGACCGACGAGGTCAGGGCTGATTCATATAAAAAGGCATATGAATTCTTTAAGGATATCCGCACGCGCAAATGCTATCTGATTCTCACCTGCGGCTCATGGCTCCTCTTCCCGAAGCATGAGGAATTCCTTGACCCGAATTCAAATATAATGAAATTCTACAGAGAATTCGAGATATATGAATGGAAGGAAAAGGATAACTTCAATGACGACTGGCGCATCTGGGGGCATTATTCGGATCTGCCTCTTGAGGAGCGCCCTGCCGATACGAAGCTACGCGCCGCATATAAAAAATGGATGATGGCGGGAAACAAGACCGGCTACGGCTGCGGAATAATTATTCTGAAAGACGGCAAACTGCTGAAGTAAGGCTGCATTATTAAAGCTCGGTAGTCGAAGGGCAGAGTTTATAATTGAAACGATAGAATATAAAACGAGATGATTTTATAAAAACTCCCGAAAATTGATTTTGAGGGAGTTTTTTCGGACTTTTAATATGTTAGACTTATCTCGGAGGTGATAAGAATGTCTGAATATATGGACCGACAAATGCCGTATTTTATCGGAATGCTGAAAAGTTTAGGAATCGATAAACAAACATCAACCGGTATATGCTGTATGCTTGAAACGGATGCAGAAATGAACAGAATTGTAGATTTGCTGTGTGAAAGAAAAGATAATATTACTGCAGAAGAAGCAGAGCAGATTTGCCTGCGGGTTATAGCAGGAAAGGAATAAGGCAGTAACAATAAGGAACTGATAGATGATGCCGAATCAGGAAAACTATCCTATATCCAAGCGGCTACAACTACACAGGTTTTTTATGAAGAATCAAATATCTGGGAATACCGAGCTGGAGATAATTCAGCCTATAGCTGGGCTACAGGAAGAAGAGAAGGAAAAACTTGCAGACAAATTGTTAGCCGCTATCTCCGAATGCAAGACGGAAGAAGAAATGATAGAGGCAGCAAAGCAAGTAAAATTGTAATATAAAAGCATTTGCTTTTGGATTTGACTAATTGATCTGGAGGGAAATACTATGTGGGGAGCAATTATAGGAGATATTGTGGGTTCAATTTATGAGTTCAATAATATCCGGACAAAGGAATTTGAATTGTTTAAACCCGAGTGCTTTTTCACTGACGATACAGTAATGACCGTTGCAATCGGAAAGGCATTGCTTGACAGCAAGGGGAATTACTATCTGTTTGCACAGGGCGTTGTTGATGAGATGAAATATTTCGGCAGAAAATACCCTGATGCCGGCTACGGAGGCAAATTCAGAATGTGGCTCAGGCAATATGAGCCGTTGCCCTATGATTCATACGGCAACGGCTCTGCTATGCGCGTGAGTGCCTGTGGCTTTGCCGCGAAATCTCTTGAAGATGCCGTTCATCTTGCATATAACTCAGCTTCTTGCACTCATAATCATTTTGAAGGAATCAAGGGTGCGTGCGCAACGGCTGTTGCAATATTTCTCGCCAAGAACGGCAAAAGCAAAGAAGAGATAAAAGAATATATATGTAAATACTATTATGGAATTGATTTCACTCTTGACGAAATCAGGGATAAATACAGTTTTAACGAAACATGTCAGGAAACGGTGCCCCAGGCACTTGAAGCATTCTTTGAATCATCTGATTTTGAAGACGCGATTCGCAACGCAATCTCAATAGGAGGCGACAGCGATACGCTTGCGGCAATAACCGGAGCGGTTGCCCAGGCATATTACGGCATCCCGGATGATATTATTGCAAAAGCGAGAACATATCTTGACGATTATCTTCTTGAAATCGTTGACAGGTTTAATGAGAAGTATATGAAATAAAGGATAAACGCTTTTATAATAAGCCAAGCAATTGAATAGTTAAATTTTAGCACTCTGATTATTGGAGTGCTAATTGTTTACACTTTGTTCATAGTTCCTCCGTTTTTTATTCACAGCCATGGGGTAAGATACAATCAGAGAATTCCATTATAAGGCGTTTACAGTAATTAAAGAATAAGGGGGAAACGGTATGAACGCGGAAAAATTCACCAAAAAGAGCATTGAGGCGATACAGTCTGCTCAGAGTATCGCCGCGGAGCACGGAAACCAGCAGATAGAGCAGGTCCACCTTCTCTATGCGCTCATGAGCGCAGACGGCGGGCTTGTGCCTTCGCTTATCCAGAGCATGGGCATCAGCGCCCCCGCCCTTCTGAGCACGCTTCAGACAAAAATCGATTCTCTGCCGAAGGTCAGCGGAGCGGATTCATATTTCTCTCAGCCGGCTGTTTCGGCGCTTGACGAGGCGGAGAAAACCGCCGATTCAATGAAAGACGACTATATCTCGGTCGAGCACATCATGCTCGGCATTATCCGCAGGGCGGATCCCGATATGAAAAATCTGCTCAGGAGCACGGGCATTGATGAAAACAAATTTCTCACCGCTCTCAAGAATGTCAGGGGTTCGGGCTCGGTCAAGAGCGACAATCCCGAGGATACATACGACGCACTCAAAAAATACGGCAGAGACCTCACGGAAATGGCGAGGCAGCAGAAGCTCGACCCGGTCATCGGCAGAGATGAGGAAATCAGGAATGTAATCAGAATTCTCTCGAGAAAGACGAAAAACAATCCCTGCCTTATCGGCGAGCCGGGTGTCGGCAAAACCGCCATTGCCGAAGGCCTCGCACAGAGAATTATCAAGGGCGACGTGCCCGAGAGATTAAAGGACAGAACTCTCTTTTCGCTCGATATGGGTTCGCTTGTCGCGGGCGCAAAATACAGAGGCGAATTCGAGGAGAGACTCAAGGCCGTGCTGACCGAAATTCAGAAGAGCGACGGCAAGATTATTCTCTTCATCGATGAGCTTCATCTGATAGTCGGCGCGGGCAAAACCGACGGCGCTATGGATGCGGGCAATATTCTCAAGCCCATGCTCGCGAGAGGCGAACTCCACTGCATCGGCGCGACCACGCTCAATGAATACAGGCAGTATATCGAAAAAGATGCCGCGCTCGAGAGGCGTTTCCAGCCCGTCATGATCGACGAGCCGACGGTTGAGGATACGATTTCGATTCTCAGAGGTCTAAAAGAGAGATATGAGGTTTATCACGGCGTAAAGATTCAGGACAGCGCGCTGATTGCCGCCGCCACCCTCTCCGACAGATATATAAGCGACAGATTCCTGCCCGATAAGGCAATCGACCTCGTTGATGAGGCGTGCGCCACAATTAAAACTGAAATTGACTCGATGCCGAGCGAGCTCGACGAGATTTCCCATAAGATAATGCAGCTCGAAATCGAGGAGGAGGCGCTCAAGAAAGAGACGGACAAGCTCTCCGTGGACCATCTTGAGCAGATAAGAGAAGAACTTGCACAGCTTCGCGATGAATTCAATTCACTCAAAGCAAAATGGGAAAACGAAAAGAAATCTATCGGCAAAGTCAGAGAACTCCGCAGCGAAATCGAGAATATAAACGCGCAGATTGAAAAGGCGCAGAACGACTATAATCTTGAGAAACTCGCCCAGCTCAAATACGGAAAACTCCCCGAGCTTCAGAAACAGCTCGAGGATGAGGAGAAAAACGCCGAGAGCGGCGCGGATTCAATTCTCAGGGATAAAGTCACCGATGAGGAAATAGCAAAAATTGTCTCCCGCTGGAGCGGAGTTCCCGTTTCAAAACTTATTGAGAGTGAAAGGGATAAACTGCTCCACCTTGACGGAATTCTTCATAAGAGAGTAATAGGCCAGGACGAGGCTGTGCAGAAAGTCTGCGAGGCGGTTCTGCGCTCGAGAGCGGGAATCAAGGACCCCGGCAAGCCCATAGGCTCATTCCTTTTCCTCGGCCCCACCGGCGTGGGCAAAACCGAGCTCGCGAAGGCGCTCGCTCAGGCTCTATTTGACGACGAGCACAATATGGTGAGAATAGATATGAGCGAATATATGGAGAAATTCTCCGTATCACGCCTTATCGGCGCGCCTCCGGGATATGTCGGATATGACGAGGGCGGTCAGCTGACCGAAGCGGTCCGCAGAAGGCCATACAGCGTAGTGCTCTTTGACGAAATCGAGAAAGCTCATCCCGATGTATTCAATGTTCTTCTCCAGGTGCTCGATGACGGCAGAATCACCGATTCTCAGGGCAGAACAGTCGATTTCAAGAATACAATTATCATCATGACATCAAATCTCGGCTCGGATATAATCCTTGACGGCATAGAAAACGGAGAAATATCGGAGAGCGCGAGAACACAGATTCAGATGCTTCTCAAGAATTCGTTCAGGCCGGAATTCCTCAACAGAATCGACGAGACAGTATTCTACAAACCGCTCACGAGAGAAAATATCGACGGAATTATCGACCTGCTTATCGAATCGCTGAGAAAGCGTCTTGAGGATAAGCAACTCGGCCTTGAAATCACTCCCGAAGCAAAGAAATTCATCGCCGACGAAGGCTATGATCCCGTTTACGGAGCGAGACCGCTCAAGAGATTCCTGCAGTCAAGAGTCGAAACTCTCGCGGCGAAGCTGATTATCGCTGACGATCCCGCCCCGGGCTCAACGCTTGTCATTGACTTTGACGGCAGCGAGCTGACAGGCAGCATAAAATAATTTTTTCGCATCATAAAACCCCTGCGGTTTTTCGCCGCAGGGGTTTTTGTCATATTCTTATTTCTGATAGATTCTCACATAATCGACGATGAACTGCGAAGTGAAATCTTTTGAGTGGGTGATCTCTTCGGGGATTTCGAGCGAAACGATTACGCTCTCATCGACCTGCGAGACGCCGTTTCCGAAGGAAGAACGGGCGGTCTCAACGCCGTTGATATAGAAAATATATTCATCCTCGGTCCATTCGAGGCCGTAGGTGTTGTATTCGTTATAGATATTGTTTCCTTTGAAAATGCCGAGCATACGGGAATCGATTTTTTCGGCGTTATCATCGTAGCCGTTGCAGTGGATGGTTTGGGTTACTGAATCATAGAGCGGCGAGCCTTTTTTATTGCCGTAGGGAGCTTCGAAAATATCGAGCTCCGCGCCGCCGGGGCCGCCCTTTGAAATATCGTGAGTATAGGGGCTGTCTGCCTGAATCCAGAAGGCGCTCCAGAATTCGCCGCCGTCGTTGCACTTG
>CAMUZD010000049.1 GCA_947165115.1 uncultured Clostridia bacterium | reverse complement strand
TTCGCCCTCTTCGGCAGACTTCTCAACGCGATATTCATCAGAATATTCGGCGGCGACAATTCTATAGTCAACATAGTCGAGAAGGTTCTCGCCATACCGCTCGTTCCCGAGGATTACAGTTCAATTGACAATATTCTCAACACCCTGCTTCTTGATAAATATCTCACAAAATCACAGTTTGAGGCGTGGGGCGCGACAATCAAGTGGATGATTAAGTCCCTCGTTTTCGACGATAATCCCGACAAGGTCAGGGATAACAATATTACGATAACATATTCGGGCTCGGTTGATTTTGAGGCGACGAAAGACGATTACCGCCTGCCGAACGACCTGAATATGACTCTCGCCGCGGATCCGTCAACCGGCGCGACGATAAGCTGGATTACAAAATACAGCATTGAGGATACGGATATCGAACTTCTCGATTACAGCGAAAACCCGCAGTTCACCGGCAGAGCAACAACAGGCGGCGGAATCAAAGCTTCAAGCGAAAGCGTGATTCTGAAATATCCCGGCGCCGATCTCGGCTTCATAGGAATTCTGCCTTTCGGCAAGGATTATATCAAGCATACAGTCACTCTGACGGGGCTTGAACCGGGCAAAAAGTATTCCTACAGAGTCGGCTCCGCCGAAAAAGGCTGGTGGAGTGAGCCAGGCGTGATAACAACCTCGGGTGGCAAAGATGAGGCGTTCACCTTTATCAATATAACAGATCCTCAGGCGCAGAGACCGAGCCATTATGAAACCTATGCTTCGGTTATGGACGCGGGAACCTCGCTCTATCCCGATGCGCGGTTCACCGTTTCAAACGGCGACCAGGTCGATTTCGGCGAAAATATGAAACACTGGAATTATTTCTTCAATTCCTCCGATACATTCCGCTCAATGCCGTTTATGCCGGCTTCGGGCAATCACGAGGATGCCGAGAATGTGATTTCAAATTATTTCTCGCTCGCGAATGTTCCCGAGCAGGACCTTGATTCCGGTGTGTTCTATTCATACGATTACAATAATGTCCATTTTACGGTGCTCAACACCAACGATATGGAAGACAAGAAACTGAGCGACAAACAGCTCGAGTGGATGAAGAAAGATATTCAGTCCTCGGATGACGACTGGCACATAGTCGTGCTTAACAAGGCGCTCTACGCGACAGGCATCTATTACAAGGATAAGGAAACCGTCAATCTTCGCAATCAGCTCTCCGCTCTGCTTCCCTATCTCGGAGTTGACCTCGTGCTTGAAGGGCATAATCACGTCTATACCCGCACGGGAGTCATGAACGCAAATGCGGCCGTGCCGACTCAGACTGCGAAGGAAACCTACAACGGCGTCGAATATGATATGAAGCTCGATCCGCAGGGCACGGTTTATTCGATTATCTGCTCGTCGGGAGTCAAGGAATATCAGGAGGTCGAGGCGGAGAAATGCGATAAATACTTCGACCGCGCCGAATGTATAGTTGAAAACGATTATCCGATGTTCTCGGCAATCACCGTTGACGGCAATAAGCTCTATTACAACGCTTATCAGATTATCGACGGCGAGGCTAAGCTCGCGGACTCCTTCGGAATTTCAAAATCAGAGAATTCAAAGAGCCCCGACGACATCTTCGGGGATACGCTCCTAGGCAGGATAATCTCTGCGATTCTTTCAAAGCTCAGTCTTAAATCCACCTGGAAATTCACGGGAATAATTATCAAGATGCTGGCTCCCGTTATGATGCTTTTCAGCAGATTTCTCTCTACAATTAACGCATAAAGGAATTCATAAACCATGAAAAAAGTTCCGCTTTCCGAAAAAATCGGATACGGCGTAGGCGCGATAGGCCTTGATTTAAGCTACGGCCTGTTCTATTCATATCTCTCGCTGTATCTGACAAACGCCCTTAAAATCAGCCCTGTCTTCCTGCTGATTCTCGCCCCGCTCGCAAGAATCTGGGACGGTGTGAATGACCCGATGATGGGCTCGATAGTTGACAGGACAAATACGAAGATGGGTAAATACCGCCCGTGGATTCTGACCGGCGCGATATTCAATGCGATAGTTCTCTCGCTCCTTTTCAATATCGCGGGCTTCAACGCGAAGACGGCGGTCGTCTATGTGCTCGTCGCGGTATTCTATGTGCTCTGGGGCATGACGAATACTCTCGCGGATATTCCGTTCTGGAGCATGATTCCGACCTTCGCCACCGAGGAGAAGGACAGAAACCTCGTTTCGACCATTGCGCGCACCTTCTCGGGCCTCGGTCAGGGGATCGTCTCGATTTTCACCTCGATTATCGTAGTGAAATTCGCGGGCGAATCGGGCACAAAGCTCGAGACTCTCAGCGCTCAGGGGCTCAGCAGGGGCTTCGGAAAATGGAGCATTATCGCTTCGGTCGCTCTCATTTTCTTCGCGATGATAACGGTAGTCTCAACCAAGGAGACGTCGTCTGTGAAATCAGGAGAGAAATTCTCCTTCCGCAAGGCGCTCGGGGTTATCAGACACAACGACCAGCTGCTGACCTTTATGCTCTTTGCAATGATTTCAAACTGCGGCTACTATATGACCTCGGGCATCAGCAGCTATTATTTCCTGCAGGTGCGCGGTGATCTTACTCTGCAGTCAAAATTCAATCTGCTCGGCTCGGTCGGCTCGGTGCTCTCGATTCTCGTTATCCCGATCTGCGATAAATTCATGACAAACCGCTCGACCTACCGTCTCTCTCTGACCGCGGCGACTGTCGGCTATATCGGCATGGCGGTTGTCGGCTACTTTTTCGGCGGAAACGTGCTTGCGCTCGGCATCTGCTACCTTATCGCTTCAATCGGAATCGGCTCGATGTTCGTCAATCAGACCGTTATGCTCGCGGATATCGTTGACTACGGCGAATACAAGCTCGGCACCAGGAACCAGAGCCTGACCTTCTCGATGAAGGGCTTCCTTCAGAAGATGGCATATACCCTGCAGTCGATTATCATGTATTCCGCATTCGTCGCCACAAAATACGATTTCAGCAAGGGCGCGACGGAGACGGTTGTCAATCACGCGGCAAACAGCGCGATTACCTTTATGATGTTTATAGTGCCCCCGATAATGCTGATTATCTCCCTTATCATTTTCGCAGGCAGATATAAGATTTACGGCGACTACAAGCGCGAAATTCTCGACGCAGTAACCGCAAAGAAACAGGAACTCGAAAACGCAGAATCATAAATCTAAAAGGCGGTGACCTTATGGCAACCACAACGAAGGATCTGATATACCGCACCTTCCTCGACCTGCTCCGCCAGAAGCCGTTTGACAAGATAACGGTCAGGGACATAGTCGACGCGGCGAATATCAACCGCAACACCTTCTATTACTATTACAGCGATATCTATGAGCTGCTCGAAGAGATATTCAATATGGAGGAGAGCAAGATGGTGGAAACCCATTCCGAGGGCTTCCGCTGGCTCGTCGCGTTCTCAAACCTGCTTGAAGTCTCCTACAACAACAAGAAGATAATCAATAATATCTGCGCTTCGCGAAGCTATGAATACCTTGAAACATATATGTTCAAGAGCAGTAAAATGATTCTCAACGACTATGTGCGCAAGCTCACCGAGAATCAGAATCTGCCCGATCATACGGTCGAATTCATCGTTTCGTTTTATCATTACGCGGTCAGCGGCTGCCTCACAGAATGGTATCGGACCGGTATGAGAGAGCCCCCTGAGGAGATTCTCAGCGAGTTTATGCTCATGTTTGAGGGCCTCGTCTCGACAATCGACCGCGCTATCGAAAGGCAGAAAGATGCAGGTTCTGTATAAGGATTCCGATATCCTCGTGATTGTCAAACCCGCGGGCATTCTCAGCGAGAGGGCCGAAGATAAGGCGGGCAAGTCGGTCGCGGATTTGTTTCCGGAGCTGCGGATTTTTACCGTCCACCGGCTCGACCGCGAAACGGCGGGAATCATGGTATATGCGCTGAATAAAGAATCCGCCGCCGCTCTCTCTGAGCAGATTAGGGGCGGAGAATTCAGCAAGAAGTATTTCGCCGTCCTCAGAGGCAGGCCCGTAAATGATTCGGGAATTCTTGAGGACTGGCTTAAAAGAGACGCGCGCAAAAACATGTCCTTCGTCTGCGCCGAAGGCGGCGAAGGGGCAAAGCAGGCGCGCCTTGAATACAGAATATTAAGTGAAAATCAGGGGCTCTGCCTCGCGGATATAGCTCTGCATACCGGCAGAACCCATCAGATAAGAGTCCAGTTTGCATCCCGCTCCTGCCCCGTTTACGGCGACGGGAGATACGGCGGAGGAAGCGGCGAGCTCGCGCTTTTTGCGTATTCGCTCGCTTTTACCCACCCCGTTACGGGAAAAAGGATGGCTTTCGCGGAGAAACCCAACCCGGAGCGTTTTCCGTGGAATCTGTTTGAAACGGAGGATTATTCCTTATGATTTACTATTTTTCCGGCACGGGCAATTCGCGTTTTGCGGCGCAGAAGCTTGCCGTGCTTACCGAAGACAAAAGCGTAAATATCGCCTCGATATATAACGGCACCGTAAGATCCGTCGAGGGCAAATCCGATGTGACGGGCTTCGTGTTTCCGGTTTACTACTCCGGCCTGCCCGAAATGGTGAAACGTTTCGCCTCAAATCCGCAGATAAGGGATAATCTGGGCGAATATGTCTTCTGCGTCATCACCTGCGGGGCGGAAACCGCGGCGGCGGATAAGCAGCTTGCAAAGGCGCTCGGCAGAGAGCCCGATTTAAGCGTTTCCCTGCGTATGCCCGATAACTATGTCATCGCCTATGAGCCCTCGACCGCCGAAGAGGCGCGCGAAAGGCTCGAAAAGGCAAACGCCAAGCTCGATAAGATTGCCGAGGCAATCAATCAGCACGGCGTCTATATCAGAAGCAGTTTCAAAAAGAACCTTGTCACAGCGTTTATGTATCCGCTCTACGGTTTATTCCGCACCACCCTGCTCTATAAGGCGGATTTAAAATGCAACGGCTGCGGCTTCTGCGAAAAAATCTGCCCGGACAAGGCGATTGAAATCAAAAACGGCAAACCCGTCTGGGTTCACAAAAAATGTCAGCACTGCACGGCGTGTATCAACCGCTGCCCGCAGAAGGCGATTCAGTTCGGCTTCTCAACCAAAAAGCGCGGCAGATACTACATAGCCGATATCAATAAAGGAGAGTAAATATGATAGTCAAAAAGGATTTCGGAACAACCGCGGACGGCGTTCAGGTCGATTTATACACCCTGAGCAACTCAAAAGGCACCGCCGCCGACATCATCACCTACGGCGCGGCGATAAACAGCATTTACGCTGCCGACAGAAACGGCGAATTTGCGGATGTGCTTATGGGCTTTGATACAATCGAAGGCCACGAAAAATATTCGAATTATCAGGGCCTCACGGTCGGCAGATACGCCAACAGAATCGCAGACGGCGAATTCGAGCTCGACGACAAGACTTATGAGCTTGTTAAAAACGAGAAGGGAATCACCTGCCTTCACGGCGGCGGCGAGCTCTCCCACGCGGTCTGGAAAGCGATTATCATTGACGACAACTCCCTCGAAATGAGCTATACCAGCCCCGACGGCGCAATGGGTTTCCCCGGCAAAGTTGATTTCAAAGTTGTATTCACTCTCCACGAAGACAACGCGCTCGAGGTTAAATATTCGGCGGTCAGCGACAAAAAGACCGTAATCAATATGACAAATCACGCCTATTTCAATCTCGCGGGCAAGGGTGACATACTCTCTCATGAGCTTATGATAAATGCGGACGCCTTCACCCCGACGGATTCGCGCTCGATTCCGACAGGCGAGATAAGAAAGGTCGAGGGCACACCCTTTGATTTCAGGACCGCGAAGCCCATCGGCAGGGATATCAACGCAGACGACGAGCAGCTCAAGCAGTGCAGAGGCTATGACTATAATTTCTGCCTCAACGAGGGGGACGGCCCTGCGGCGGTCGCTTACGATCCCTCGAGCGGCAGGGTTATGGAGGTCTTCACCGACCTGCCCGGAGTCCAGCTCTACTGCGCGAATTTCCTTGACGGAACAAGGCCCGGCAAGGGCAGTGAGCCGCTCACACAGTATTGCGGATTCTGCCTCGAAACGCAGTATTATCCCAACACCCCGAATATGCCCGAATTCCCGCAGTGCACATTTGACGCGGGCGAGGAATTCAGAAGCACAACCGTTTTCAGATTTTCGGTGAGAGAATAAGTTGCAATTCGGAATGCGGATTTCGGAATTCGGAATTAAGGTTACCAAAAGCGGCATGGTTCCCCCGAATTCATAAATCTTTATTCTCAAATTCACAAAAATTCTATATTCGCATGTATAATTGAAATTGTAAAATGAATAAAAGTATTCACAGCATTAACAGGAGGGATATTTATGGCGACAGAGAAAATTCTTGTGGTTGACGATGACAGCAACATCGCCGAACTGCTCAGACTCTATCTCGAAAAAGAGGGATATGAGGTATACACAGCCAACAACGGCGGCGATGCCGTCAAGGTCTATAAGGAGAAGGAGCCCGATCTGATGCTCCTCGATATCATGCTTCCCGTTCTCGACGGCTGGCAGGTCTGCCGCGAGGTCCGCAAATTCTCGGAGAAGCCGATTATCATGATTACCGCGAAGGGTGAAACCTTCGACAAGGTGCTCGGCTTCGAGCTCGGCGCGGATGACTATATCGTGAAACCCTTTGAGCCCAAAGAGGTTATGGCGAGAGTCAAGGCCGTGCTTCGCAGAAGCGGCAGCGCAGACAAGCAGGATATCAAAGAGGTCCGCTTCGATAAGCTCATAATCAACCTTACGAATTACGAGCTCGTCGTTGACGGCAAAAAGATTGACACTCCGCCCAAAGAGCTTGAGCTCATCTATCACCTCGCGAGCAATCCGAACAGAGTTTTCACAAGGGATCAGCTCCTCGATGAGGTCTGGGGCTTTGATTACTACGGCGATTCGAGAACAGTTGACGTTCACGTAAAGCGCCTTCGCGCAAAGCTCGAGGGAGTTTCCGATAAATGGGAACTCAAAACCGTATGGTCGGTCGGCTACAAATTCGCGACCACCGAATAATTAAGTAAATTTATCTTGTAAAGCGCTTGCGCAGGCAAGCGTTTTGCTTTTCGGAGGAGAGCTGCAGCTTGAAAAAGCAGAGAAAATCCGGTCTTTTCAGGAAATATTTCTTCATCACCATGGGTATCATACTCGTCGCCTTCATTTTCACGGGCGCGGGACTGATTCTCATGGTTTCGGGCGTCTGGATGAACGAGCGAATGGAAATGCTCGAGGAAAACGCCGTGAATATCCGCAACAGCACCGAGGAGCTGCTCATCTCAAACTATCTTGAGGGCAACAGCCGCGGCTCGGTCATCATGATATGCAACAACCTCCTCCAGATTTCCAACGCGACCGACGCCGATTATTTCATAGTCAACGAGGCTGGCCAGGCCGTTTACTGCAAGGATCTTATCCGCGCGAACGGCTTGATTGATTCCGACGGCGACTGTATCGTCCACGGCAAATATCAGGTGCCGGAAGAAATAATGGAGGCTCTCGTCGGCGGCGAAAACTTCCGCTCGTCGGGCGGCGATCTCGGCGGCCATCTCGTGAATCAGAGCTTCATTGTGGCTGTTCCGATCATGTCGGGCGATGTCGTGCGCGGGGCGGTCGTCGCGACCAAGCCGATTGCGACAGGCCTTGTTCCCTATGTTACCACTATTTTCAGCCTGTTTCTTTTCGCAACACTGCTCTCGTTTGTTATCGCGTTTGCCCTTGTTTATATTTCAACATCACGAATGATACGGCCTCTGCGCCAGATGTCAAAAGCGGCTCAGCAGTACGCTCTCGGCGATTTCTCCCAGAGAATAAAAATCAGAAGCAGAACGAGGACCGAAATCGATGAGCTCGCCGATTCATTCAATTCAATGGCAAAGGATTTATCGGATCTTGAGATGTCAAGGCGCAGCTTTGTTTCAAACGTTTCTCACGAGCTTAAAACTCCGATGACCTCCATAAGCGGATTCATCGACGGCATTCTCGACGGCACGATTCCCGAATCCGAGCAGAACTATTATCTCGGCATCGTCTCCGAGGAGGTTAAGCGCCTCTCGCGTCTGGTTACGGGAATGCTCAATATGAGCAAAATCGAGGCGGGCAAGATTGACATAAAGCCCGTGAAATTCGATATCAGCGAAATGCTGTTCACGACTCTGCTCACCTTCGAGCAGAAAATCGATGAGAAGGGCATAGAAATCAGAGGCCTTGAGACGATTGACAAAAACGAAATCATTGCCGATAAGGATATGATAAATCAGGTCGTCTATAACCTGATTGACAATGCGGTCAAGTTCACTCCTCCCGAAGGATATATCGAAATCAACTCAAAGCGCGACAGCGAAAAGGTGATAGTCCGCATCCGCAACAGCGGCAGGGGCATTGCTCCCGAGGAAATCGACCGCATCTTCGAGCGCTTCTATAAGATTGACAAATCGAGAAGCTACGACGTCAAGGGCGCCGGCCTCGGCCTGTATCTCTGCAAAACGATAGTCGAGCTTCACGGCGGCGATATAGCTGCGAGAAGCGAGGAAGGCGAATGGACGGAATTCATATTCCGCCTGCCGCTTATGTGATTTTTATTTACCCGCTGTTCAAATAAATGTAAAAAATACAGTATATATTTTTGTATGTAAAGGGAAGATACTCACAGAAAAGGAGTAGATTTTATGTTTGACGAAAACGGCAGCTACATTCCCGATGAGGAGAATTCAACAACTGAAAACACAGAACCCGCAGTAAACACGGAACCCGCAGAGACCGCAGAAGCAGAAGCTCCGGCAGACGAATCCGGATACACCGCGCCGGCGCAGAGCGAAGAGGCTCCGGCCTATACCGATGTTTCAAGCGGTTATACCGCTCCCGGGCCGGCAGAAGAGCCGGCAGAAAAAGCGGAAGCCGCAGAGGAACCGGCTCCCGCGCCCGAATATGTCGAGGCTCAGCAGGTTCCGCCGCAGGCGCCTCAGGGCGGTTACGGTTACGGCTACGGCGCTC
>CAMUZD010000048.1 GCA_947165115.1 uncultured Clostridia bacterium | reverse complement strand
GAGAGCACAGCGGAAAAAATCTGCTGAACCGTTTGCTTTTTCATATTTTCACTTCTTATATATTATTTCAACATTAAAATATTATATCATTTTTAACTTTGAATTACAATAAGATGAATAAAAATATGTTTATGCCGGTTCTATTTCAAAGAACACGACATTATTCGCTTTAATTTCGGCAGGAATTAGGAGTGTTCCGTTTTTGACTTCAAGTTCGGTTTCAGTGGAGATAAGAGCTGATTTTTCCGCGTATTCTTTTTCAAGTTTATCATAATATATTGTCCTCGCGTCGGCATTCCTGAGACTCCCGCCTATATTCGGGCAGTCGGGTGACCAGTCAAAGCAATCGTCGCCGATGTTATATTTTTCTCTGTCAACTATCCAGTCGTCAAAATAATTGCAGTTTTCATCAATGGTATACACTGTTGCTTTGAGCTTTCCGTCCGCAAGCGGCAGGTTTTTGATTTTTATGTTGAGTTTTGCTGTTTTATCATAATCGAGTTTATTCTTGTAGTTATATGCCATTACACGCAGTTTTCCGTTTTCAATTGATGAAACTGCCTTTACCTCAGAGCCGAAAAGAAAACCGCCTATCTTTTTATCGGATTTCAGAATGCGTGCGTTTTTCCATTTTGATATAAGATTCGCCACATGAAAACTGAGAGTCGGATTGCCGCTGTTGAGGCCGTCGGATTTATAGGTCCACATTGAAAAATAATCGATATCATTTTCTATACAGCAGGCATAAATGCGCGCGTCAAATGCCGCCTGCCACTGAAAGCCGACGGTCCTTGACAGAAGCTCGGATGATTCTTTGCCCGGAGCTGAGCTGAGAACTCTGCCCTCGTCAATGCCGTAGAATAGATTTGTTAATCTGTTCTTTTCGGCGGCATTTCGCAGAAAGTCAACGGTATCCTTAAGGCTTTTTCTTTTGCCTGTTTTTCCGGGTTTGTTTTCATAATAGGAAGCGGTCAGATAATTGAGTCGCGAACCCTTGCTGCCCGTCGCGTAATTCGTTCCCGAAGCGCAGTGTCTGATAAATTCTTGTTCATCCCAGAGTCCCTCGGTTGTAGTCATCGAATGGGCGCCGACACAGACGTTTTCACCGATATTGTCAATAAGTGCCTGCACTGAATAATCGTAGATTTTGCAGAATTCCTCCGCCGTTTTATCGGGAGTTCCGCAATCAAACCAGTCAGCATTTTCGTATTCGGTAAACATCGTGAAACGCCAGGTAAGCACTTCGTCCTTCCCGAATTCATCGACGAGCGCCTTTGCCATTGCCGAGATATAATTATAATAAAAATCATAATTCTCCGGCGGTCGGATATTCACTTCAAAGCCGCCGGTTTCGGGATTTGCCGAGAGCTTTGAGGGAATATTGCCGAGCTTCAGGCAGGGCTTTGCCCCGAGGCGAAGAATGCCTCTGCAATTTTCAACAAGCCTTGTGAAATCATAATCATCAAGCACAGTGCGGTCTGCAGGATCTCTGAAAAGATCTCTCTGCGCGTTTCCGCCCGTGCACTGCATGAGCTGAACATATTCGACAAAATCATAAATATCGTTTTCTTCTGCATTTTCTGCATTGTAAAACGAAGTTCCCATTTTCCAGACATTGATGTTGCTGACTTTGTTTCCGACTGCGTCGCCCGGTGCGGATGCATCAAATTCGTAATTGTAACTGCCGAGCGTTCCGAAGCAGAATGCCGCAGTCAGAAACGCGATAAGAGCGGAGATTATTTTACTCATTAAATCACCCGAATATAATCATTTTTTCTGCTTCTTCTCTCGTGAGACCGCCCGGCGAAGCCGTGAAATTGCCGGGAATCATATTCTCCCAGCGCGCGGAATAATTATGCGCCTCCTCGGGAGAAATCTTTACATTGTCAATTTTTACCAGCGAAGCAATTACAGATTTTACAGTATCAATATCGTCGGTCATCTCAAAGAAGCATTTCGCTTTTTCGGGTGAGAAGTCAACGCATCTGTCGATGAACGGAGCAAAAAACGCTGCGCAGGCGGTGCCGTGAGGCGTGCCGAAATTCTCGGTCAGAACATAGCCGAGAGGATGAGGGAACGCTGTGCCGCAGGTGTTGATGACGAGCCCCGCGAGAATCGAGCCGTAATAGAGAGGATCTCTGAGATTCTCATCGACCGTATCTGTTTTCGAAAGAGCGACGAGGCATTTATAAATCTGCGGAATTGCTTTTTCGGCGTATATTCTCTCGACGCCTTCGCATTTTTCCGTGAAGAATCCCTCAATTGCGTGTTCAAAAGCATCAAGAGCGGTAGATACGGTGAAATTATATGGGAGCGATGCCGTGTATTTCGGATCGCAGTATGAGACTTTCGCATAGCAGTCGGGACCTTTTATGCTCTTCTTGAAGCCTGTTTCGTCGTTTGTTAGAACCGAAACGGCCGTGACCTCGCTTCCGGTTCCCGCAGTGGTGCCTATCAGCGCAACAGGCAGGGGAGGATTGCAGCCCGCCCTTGAATAAATATCGACGGGCGCAAACTGCGGATTTGTCGCATAGAAAGCGATTGCTTTCGAGGCATCCTGGGCCGAGCCGCCACCTATTCCGAGGATGAACTCCGCGTTGAAATCGAAGGCCGCTTTTCCCGCCGCGTGGCAGGCTGAAATCAGCGGATTTTCACCTATCCCGCTGAATATTTCATAAGCGATATTCTCTTTTTCCAGTGCCGCTTTTGCGTCCGCGAGCGCACCCGATTTTTCAGCTCCGCTTCTGCCGGTTACGATAAGGCATCTTTTGCCGAGCTCGGCGAGCAGAGCGGATTTTTCAATAACCGCGTTATTGCCGTAAATACAGCGCACGGGCATAAACACGTCATAAGTCATAAAAACACCTCCGTTTATATCCAACTTTTATTATAAGGCTGCCCGCGTAAAAATCAACAAAAAATTTTCATTTTTCATTGATTATTTTATAAAATAGGTGTATTATAACTATATATAATCGATATTTGTGTGCTTTTTGGTGTATTTATGAATAAGAAAGCGTTAATTGCAGCGGCGGTTTGTCTGCTGGCAGGCATCGCCGCAGTTATATATTTCGCCTGTGCTCCCAAGACTGCGACCGCGGATTTTTTTGCAATGGATACCTACATGAATTTCAAGGTAACCGGCAAAAACGCAGATGCCGTGATAAGTGAAGCAAAGGCGGAGACGGAGCGCCTGGATAAGGAGATTCTTTCGCGTCAGAGTGCCGGGAGCGAGGTGGACGCGCTCAATGAGAACCACGGCGGAGTCCTGAGCGAAAGACTTAAAGAATATCTTGAAAGTCTGCTCGCCGTTTATGAAAAGAGCGGCGGCAGATATGATTTCACTCTCGGTGCGGTCAGCGATTTGTGGGGCTTTGGTAAGAATCCGGCTGTGCCTGATGAAAATGAACTGAAAAACGCTTTGAAGCTGACGGGCGCAGACAAGCTTAAAATTAACGACCGTAATATAGTTATTCCGCAGGGTGCAGTTCTCGATTTCGGCTCGGCAGGCAAGGGAATAGTGCTCGATGAGGTTAAAGGTATTCTGGCTAATTCCGGTGTCAGAGAGGCTGTTATATCCGCGGGCGGAAGCATTCTTGTTTACGGTAAAAGAGAATTTACTGTCGGAATCAAAGATCCTGAGGGCACAAACGGATACGTAGCCGTGCTGACGGTTCCTCAGACCTGTGTTTCAACTTCCGGAAGCTACGAGAGATATTTTGAGAGCGAAGGGAAAAGATATCATCATATCCTCGATCCCGAAACAGGTTACCCCGCCGATAATTCTCTCATCAGCGTAACCGTCATTTCTCAGACCGGTATTCTATCTGATGCGCTCTCAACCGCATGCTTTGTCTGCGGAATTGAAGACGGAATGAGGCTCGCAGAAGAATACGGCTGCGAAGCGGTATTCATAGATAATAATCACAGAATTTATGCGAGTGCAGGTATAAGAGATTCAATTGAAATCACCGGCAGCGCATACAGCTTTGCAGATGAAAAATAAACTTTTCAGAAAAACCGATTTGATAATTATTCTTGCGGTCGCTCTCGCGGCGGTTGCATTCATCCTCTGGCAGAGAATGGGAGATACCCCGCTTACCGCCGAAATTTCCGTAAACGGAAAAACGGTAGAGAGCGTGGATCTGTCAAAAATCACCGACCGCGTTGAAATAAGGCCCGAGGGAGCCGAAAATGTGCTGATTGTTGCGAAAAACGGAAAAATCCGTTTTGAAGATTCGGACTGCCCCGATAAACTCTGCGTGAAACAGGGCGAATTATATCGGAAGGGAGATACGGCGGTCTGCCTGCCCGAAAAGACGGTTATAACCGTTACGGGCGCGGAGCTCGATGCCGTCACCTACTGATATGAAGAATAAGAATATCGCGCTTAAAACCGCGCTTGGCGGAATTCTCTGCGCTCAGGCTCTCGCCCTGAGCTTTATCGAGAATCTGCTGCCCGCGATTCCGTTTATGCCGCCCGGGGCAAAGCCGGGATTACCAAATATTATCATTATGTTTGCCGCGTCTTCTGTCGGCGCCCCCCAGGCATTTATAATCACGCTTGTAAAGAGCGGATTTGTATTCATCACCAGGGGAGCGACAGCGGCGGTCATGAGCCTCTCGGGCGGACTTCTCGCCTGCGCGGCGACTGTTATCCTGATGAGATTCTGCAGAGAAAAGCTCGGCATTATAGGCATCTCCGTTATTGCCGCTCTCTGCCATAATCTCGGTCAGCTTGCCGCTTCCGTATTCATTACGAGCAGCAGCAAAACATTATATTACGCACCGTTTCTCGCGCTCTTCGGAATAGTGACAGGCGTTGCGACGGGTCTGATTTTCAGAGCCATCCTGCCCGCACTCGAAAAGCAGAGAAAGTATTTTTACAAAGGTTAATAATTCTGAAGCAATTCAGTTAAGTTTGGGAGGAGATCAATATGAGCAAGGTCCCCGGCGGAGTTCTGACAGCCGTAAAGAAAGTCAGAGGCGGCGTCAAGGTCGATCATCACAAGAATACCGCTGATATGGAAGTGGTGAGAATCCCGACACCGGAAACCGTAGTAATCCCGATGCAGATGCATATCGGCGCTCCGTGCGAGCCGGTAGTTAAAGTCGGCGATACCGTAGCCGTAGGTCAGCTGATAGGCGACAGCGACAAATTTGTCAGCGCGCCGATTCACGCTTCGGTCTCAGGCACGGTCAAGGCGGTCGGCGAAGTCAAGATGCCGAACGGCACGCTTTCAAAAGCCGTAACTATCGAGAGCGACGGCGAGATGCGTCTCTGGGAAGGCATAGAGCCCCCGAAGGTTGAAAACAGAGATGATTTGCTTAAAGCCGTGCGCGCAAGCGGACTTGTGGGTCTCGGCGGAGCCGGATTCCCGACTCACGTAAAACTCGCTTTCCCGCAGGATAAGGGAATCGACACTCTCGTTGTCAACGCGGCGGAGTGTGAGCCCTATATCACTGTTGACTACCGCGAGTGCCTCGATAATTCGTGGAATATAATTTCTGCCGTCTATACTCTCAAGGAGCTTCTCGGCTTCAAAAATGTCATAATCGCCGCGGAGGATAACAAACCCGAGGCGTTCAAGGTTCTTAAGAATATTGCCGACAAGGATAATAACGATGACGATGCCGTCAAGCTCATGGTGCTCAAATCAAAGTATCCCCAGGGCGCTGAGAAGATGATGGTTCAGTCTGCGACAGGCAGAAAGGTCCCGCCGGGAAAGCTTCCCGCGGATGTCGGTTGCGTGGTTATGAACGTCGCTTCCGTTTCATATCTATCGAGATATCTCAAATTCGGAAAGCCGCTCGTTTCGCGTTCGCTGACCGTTGACGGCTCTGCAATAGCGAATCCTAAAAATGTCAGGGTTCCTATCGGCACAAATATCGGCGAAATCATAGATTTCTGCGGTGGCTTCAAGACCGAGCCCGCGAAAATCATTACCGGCGGTCCCATGATGGGTCTCGCAATAGTCGGCACGGATCTGCCGGTCCTTAAGCAGAATAACGCTATTCTCGCATTTGATAAAAATGACGCGTTCATAAAGAAAGAGACGGATTGTATCCGCTGCGGCTCCTGCGCTGCTGCCTGCCCGCTCTCGCTTACCCCGACCAATATAGTCAGGGCGACCAAGGCGAAGGATACCGATACGCTCAAGAGAATCGGTGTCAATGTCTGCATGGAATGCGGTTCCTGCGCTTATTCCTGCCCCGCGGGTGTTCCGCTTGTTCAGTATATGCGCCTTGCAAAGACAATTCTCAGAGAGGAGGCGTCAAAATAAATGGTAAACGGTAAAAACTTATATGTCAGCGCCTCTCCTCATGCGAGAAGCCGCAAGACTACAAGAAGCATAATGCTCGATGTCATTATCGCCCTTATTCCTGCACTTATTGCTTCGGGCGTGTTATTCGGCCTTCGCGCTCTTGTTGTCACGGCGGTTTCGGTTGTTTCGTGCGTCGTGTTTGAATGGGCATTCCGCAAATTCATAGTCAAGCGCAGCAACACAATCGGCGATCTGAGCGCTGTCATTACAGGCATTCTGCTCGCATTCAATCTTCCCTCGGGAATTCCCTACTGGATGGTTATTCTCGGCGACCTTTTCGCCATAGTTGTAGTTAAACAGCTTTTCGGCGGTATAGGTCAGAATTTTGTCAACCCCGCAATCGGCGGCAGAATCTTTATGCTGCTCTCATTCTCAAGCAAGATGAGTGAATGGACAGCTCCGAGAGCCGGCTTCATGAATCTCGGCGGCGTTGACGCTCTCTCGGGAGCAACCCCGCTTGTATCGGACGATTTGCCGAAGCTTATGGATATGTTTATGGGCGTCAGGGGCGGTTGCCTCGGCGAAACCTGCATTCTTGCGCTTATCCTCGGCGGACTTTATCTGCTTATAAATAAAGTTATTTCCCCCGCGATTCCCGTTTCATTCATCGGCACCGTAGCCGTTATTTCCGCGATTGCGATGCTTGTAAAGCACGAGGGCGCGGAATATATCGCGTATCAGCTTATGAGCGGCGGTCTCTTCCTCGGCGCTATCTTTATGGCGACCGACTACACCACCAGCCCGATAAGCACAAAGGGCAAGATAATCTTCGGCATCGGCTGCGGACTTATCACCTGCCTTATCCGCCTGTTCGGTTCTCTTCCCGAAGGCGTATCATATTCAATTATCATTATGAATATCCTGACTCCTCTTATTGAGAGAGTTACAACTCCGAAACCTTTCGGCACACCCAAAAAGGAAAAAGCTGAAAAGAAGGAGGCGCAGGCATGAAAAGCATTAAAGATTATGTAGTTCCGACCCTCACTCTTTTCATTATCTGCCTTGTCGCCGCCGCTCTGCTCGGCCTTACCAACGGAGTCACCGCTCCTAAAATTGCCGAGATAGAGAAGCTGCAGACTCAGGAGGCAATGCAGGAGGTCCTGCCCGACGCCGCTTCATTCGGAGAGATTACCGAAGACGCGAAATCCGGTTGCTCCTACGCCGAGGCAAAGGATACCTCGGGCAACGTTATCGGCTATGCCGTTACAGCATCCGGCAAGGGCGGATACAACGGCGAAATCAAGCTTATGGTCGGCCTTGATAAATCGGGCGCTGTTCAGAAGCTCAGCTTCCTTTCAATCGACGAAACACCGAGTATCGGTATGAAGCTCAAAACGAACGAGAGTTTCCTCGGCCAGTTCTTCGGAATCAGCGGCTCTGCCGCATTGAAAGTCAAGGGCGGTCAGATTGATGCCGTTTCAGGAGCTACAAAAACTTCCACCGGCATTACCGATGCCGTCAATAACGCTCTTATCTGTTATTCGAATATCAAAGGGGAGGTGAGCGCAAATGGCTGAGAATAAATCACTCGCGAAGGAATTCAGCAAGGGCCTGATAAAAGAAAATCCCGTTCTGCGCCTTGTGCTCGGAACCTGCCCGACTCTTGCAGTTTCCGTATCGGTCACCAATTCAATAGGCATGGGTATTGCGGCGACTCTCGTTCTCGTCTGTTCCAATGTCGTTATCTCGCTTCTGAGAAAGGTTATTCCTTCCAAAATCAGAATTCCCGCATATATAGTTGTTATCGCTTCGTTTGTTACAATTGTTCAGATGCTTGTCAAAGCGTTTGTCCCCGCGCTCAATGACGCTCTCGGCGTCTATCTTCCTCTGATAGTCGTCAACTGCATCATCCTCGGCAGAGCGGAAGCTTTCGCAGGCAAGAATTCCGTTCCCGCTTCATTCCTTGACGGACTCGGAATGGGTATCGGATTTACCTTCGCCTTGATAGTTATGGCGACAATCCGTGAGATTCTCGGTGCAGGTACATTCCTTGACAGTATCGATTCTCTCACAAAACTTTTCGGAGTCACGAGCTTCACCGGCTTCACTCTTCTCAAGCAGCCGATAGCAATGCTGACAATGGCTCCGGGCGGTTTCCTTGTATTCGGTCTTGTTATGGCGGCAGCAAACAGAATCGCCGAGCATCAGGGCAAGCCTAAAGCGGAGCTCAGCGGTTGCGCTGCATGCCCGATGGCGGCATCCTGTGCGCTTGTCAAAAAGGATGAAAAATGCGAAACCGCACCTGCAAAAGAGAATGAAAAGGAGGAGAGTGCCGTATGAAACTTGCCGGTATTTTTCTGACAGCTATCCTCACCGAAAACTTTATTCTCTGCAAATTTCTCGGTATCTGCCCCTTCCTCGGCGTATCGAAGAAACTCAAGACGGCAGTCGGCATGAGCACTGCGGTTATCTTCGTTATGGCTCTCGCCACCGCCGTTACATACCCGATTAATAAGTATTTACTTGTCGCAAACGGACTTGATTACCTGCAGACGATAGTGTTTATTCTCGTTATCGCCGCGCTTGTCCAGTTCGTTGAGATAGTGCTTAAGAAATTCATCCCCTCGCTCTATGAAGCTCTCGGCATTTATCTGCCGCTGATTACAACAAACTGCGCCGTGCTCGGCGTTGTGCTTCTCAATGTTGACAACGGTTACAATTTTGCTGAGTCAATGATTAACTCGGTCGGCGGCGGCGCGGGCTTTATGGTCGCGATGATTATGTT
>CAMUZD010000047.1 GCA_947165115.1 uncultured Clostridia bacterium | reverse complement strand
ATCACTCCCAAGAAGGAATACTGCCCCGACGGCGTGAATTACAGCCTCTACGCATTTTTCTGCGGGCTCTGCAAGAAGCTCAGCAAAATGTATAAGGTCTATACCCCCGATTATCTGATTCTGACCGATCAGGTGAAATCGCTCAAGGATATTGACAATTATGAGGAATTCCGCGATAAATTCCTTGAATTCCACGGCAATATCGACGAGGGTATTACCGAGACATTCATCCACCCGGCTCTTGAAACCGAGGAGCTGAAAATGATAACCGGCACCTGGGAGAGAAGATACTGGGAATACAAGATGATGAAAGATCCCGTTACTCACGAATTCTTCAAGTCAAAAGGCATCGAACTCATAAGCTACAGAGAACTCGTGGAAATGAGAAGCAAATAAAAACCGCCCGCAAGGTTTGTTGCCTTGCGGGCTTGTTTTTATATATATCAATATCCGAAATACTGCTCGCAATAGCCGTAGAGGGCGTCGTAATACGCGATTTCGCTCCAGGGATCGAGCAGGAGGCCGTGGCCGGAGAACGGGAAGAAGATATACTTATATTCGCTGCCGCTCTCACTGAATACTTTCTCCATTGATTCCCTGTTACCCTTCTGAACAAGCGGATCATTGCCTGCATAAGCAAAAATTGAAGGCATAGTGTCTGCGTTGACAAAAGCTACGGGCGATACGGAATCGGCAATTCTCTTTGCCTCACCGCTTGCAACCATCTCATCTGTGATTCTCACACCGGCGAGCATTGATGCAAGACCGTAGCTGCCCCATACCTCTTTATTCATATCGGATGGGCCGACGCGGTTTGCGGTAAATGCGAGTTCAATTGAGGAATCTTCAGGTCTTGAATAGCTGTAGAGCATCGAAAGATGACCGCCTGCTGAATAACCTGAGGTTGCGAGTTTCGTGATATTGAGTTCTTTCTCTTCGCCGAACGCCTTGATTGCGTCAATACATGCGTCAATCTCATCACACATTGTAAATGCCGTAACTTTGCCGAAAACTTCTTCTGAATAGAGCGAGTAGCTCATTGTTGCAGTGATATAGCCTTTCATCGCAAGTTTCTTGCAATGGGGAGCCATATCCTCTTTTTCGCCGCCCTGCCAGGAACCGCCGTGGATATAAAGAATACATCCGTTATAGTCCCTGTCATAAGCGTTCTTCGGAACATAAATTGTTACAAGGTCTCTCTCTGCTTCGCCGTAGCGGATATTCTCATAGACATCGTATTTCTCGCCAACCAGGCCGAAAACCGATGTAAAGGTGAGAATCAAAGTGAGCCATGCCGCCAGCATTGCCTGCATATTTTCTCTCTCCTTTAATTAAGATTGCTTTATTATTCCGCCTTTGCGGTATTTTCTTTTTCCGCAGCGTTTTCCGCTTCGATGCGGGCATTGATATCATTAGCGCCGGTGTGTCTGTAGGGCTTGATTCTGAGAATTATATACATAATAACGCCGCCCGCGAAATTCATAACCGTATCGGCCATGGTATCCATAAGCGGGAAACGCGACATAAATGTTTCTCTGTCTTTGACGGGGAACATAAGAAAAATCTTCTGCCAGTCACCGCCCGCTTCGGCAAGGGCGTTGTTGACATTCCAGTGCTGAGCGTCGCCGCCCGCGAACTGGTCATATGAGAACTCAAAGAGCTCCCATCCGGTAGAGAAAATGAAACCGATTCCCAGAGCGCAGAGAACGGCAATCTGGAAGGGGCAGGGCTTCTTGAGTTTGATCTGCATGGCGCAGACTACTTCATAACCGATATATACGGCTTCCGCAGTGCCGAGCGCATGGAGAATCTTATCATACATCGGAAGACTGTAATAGAGATTCATAAATGCGCCACCGAAGGAACCGAGGAAGAACCCGAGCGCGGTTATATCCTGGAATCTCGGGCTGAGATTGCGGAAGAAGCTGTCTTCCTTGAAGAAGAGCAGAATGATTTCATAGGCGAACATACCGACAAGGTTTGCCGCGACCTGCTGCCAGGGGTTGCTTCCTTTGTATTCACCCATCGGGCCGTGACCGACCACGATAGTATAAATCAGGGCAAATATCATAAGCCCTCTTAAAATCCACCAGTAAATTAGTTCCCAGACTTTAACGTTCTCTTTTACAGTCGGGAAAAAGTTCTTGAAATTCTTTACCACTTTAACTGTTTCCTTTGCTTTTTATTCGGCCGAGCCGTGATTGTATTTCGGATTATACTATATAATCGGATAAAATACAAGCTATGTTACAAAAATGAAACTTATCCCCTCCGTCTGCATTGTTTTTTAATCTTATTTATGCTATAATCAAAATACACGGAAAGAATAATAAAAATGAAAGGATTTTTACAATGACACAGATTATTACTTTTATTATGGGAATAATAATGTTTTTATTTCCCACTCTCAATGTTTCTCACATAAACGTTGACAAGACAAACTGGAAAACCGATTATGAATTCGTTTACTGCCACGGCCTGAGCGGCTGGGGAAGTTATGATTTTCAGAATAATTTCATGCCCTATTGGGGAATGTTCGGCGGCGATATGATAAAGAATCTCAACGCCCTCGGATATAAGTGCAGCGCCGCTTCGGTTGACCCCGACGGCAGCGCCTGGGACAGAGCGTGCGAGCTTTACGCTCAGATTGCGGGCTGCAGAGTTGACTACGGCAAGGCGCACAGCGAGAAATTCGGTCATGACAGATTCGGCAAGGATTTTTCAAAAAATCCGCTCATAAAATCCTGGAGCAGCGAGGATAAAATCAATCTGCTCGGCCATTCCTTCGGCGGAGTTACGGTAAGGCTTCTTGCCGAGCTTATGGCAAACGGCAGCGAAGAGGAAATTGCCGTCACCTCGCCCGATGATATTTCCCCGCTCTTCACCGGCGGCAAGGCGGACTGGATTTACAGCATCACCACTCTCGCCGCTCCGACAAACGGCACAACCGCCTACGGCTTCGGCGATCCCGAGAGAATGGAAAATAAAGACACGGCGGCGTATGATATGCATATTGACTGCGCGCTCGCGCTCAATGAGAGAATCTCAACTCAGGACTGCACCTATTATTTTGCGATTCCCTGCTCGGCCACTGTTCAGAACGAGGACGGCAGCTGGAAGTTTGACGAGAGCATAAATGTCGAATTCCCCGTAAAATCAACCGGTGAAAGAATGATGAATCTGACGGGCACCACTCCCGGCGGCTATGTTGTTGATGAAAGCTGGCTTGAGAGCGACGGCATGGTGAATACGAAATCGGCAGGTGCTCCGTTCAACGCTCCGTCAACCGATCTCGACAGAGAGAATATCGAGCCCGGCATATGGAATGTCGCCCCTGTATACAGAGGCGACCATATGGCATTCTGCGGCGATTTATTCAAGCCGAATAATATCCGTCCTTTCTTTGCGGACTGGATGAATATGATTAACGGAATCTAAAATCTTAAGAAAATCTTAACTTTTTCTAAGACGAATCTTAGAAATCGGGTGCTACACTGTAAGCAGATCAAGGAGGTTGACCGATGTTTACGGTTCTGGTTTGCGACGATGACAAAGCAATTCTCGACTCGATAGAAATCTATCTCAGGCAGGATGGCTACAATGTGCTGAAAGCGGAAAACGGCATTGAAGCGATTGAGATTATAAAGAATAATCCCGTTCACTGCTGCATTATGGATATTATGATGCCGGGGCTCGACGGATTAAGCGCTACCGTAAAGCTCAGGGAAAAGAACAATATCCCGATAATTCTGCTCTCGGCAAAGAGCGAGGATACGGATAAAATCGCGGGGCTTTCATTCGGCGCCGACGATTATGTGACAAAGCCGTTCAATCCGCTCGAACTGCTCGCGAGAGTCAAGTCGCAGATCCGCAGATACACCATGCTCGGCTCGCTCGAGGCAAAAGAGGGAGAGATAACCACCGGGGGACTGACGGTGAATACCGTTACAAAAGAGGTTACCGTTGACGGCGAGCAGGTGAAACTGACGGCTACGGAATACGGAATTCTTGAATTCCTGATGAAAAATCTCGGCAGAGTTTTCACCACCCGCCAGATTTACGAAGCGGTCTGGGACGAGGAATGCTTTGCCGCGGACAAAACCGTAACCGTTCATATCAGAAGAATCCGTGAAAAAATCGAAATCAATCCCAAAGATCCGAAATACTTAATGGTGGTGTGGGGACTTGGATACAAAGTTGAGAAATACCAATAGAATCAAAAGAATAATCGCGTTTGTTTTCGCCGTTCTGTTTATTTTTGTATCGGGATTCGGTGCATGCTGCTCAATCCGCGATTCGTTCTTCTATAACAGAAGAGAGGCGACCGGCGATTATCCCGGATTTGAAAACACAAATGTTTTCAGAAATGAACTGAATCATTTTGAAGCCCGTGCTTTTTCCGACGGCGAGCTGCTCAGCTGCAAAAATCTCGAGGATTATTACAAAACCTCGCAGGGCAAAGAACTGCTGAAAACCGTTGAAAAGAATTCGGAAAAAATCAGAGCCGCCTGCGCTTATCTTGACGGCATAAAAGAGCTTGAAATCAGCGTGACCGGTGATAATTATTACCGTTATCATTATAAGAGCAAAGAGGGCGATTATTATTACACCTTCAACGGCGAACTGATTTCAAAAGCCGACTATGAAAGTTTCGATTATGTCGGCGTTTATGAGAATTCCGGCGAAGCATACGAAGATGTATATGAGGATGTCTCGGTCCCCGATGACGCAATCCCCACCACAATGGCGGATTACGCAGAGGAAAGAACGGCTGAATTAACCTCAGCTCCCGCCGGACGTTACGAGGCGGCGGATGACGAGCTTGTATTCACCAAAAACAAAATCAATAATATCAAAGACGCAATCGGCATTATCTGGAGTATTACAGACGGTGTCGGTCAGGGTATAAACTACGGCGAGATGCCGGCCGAAAAAATAGTTGAGGAATATAAAGGCAGGCGTCTTCCGAAGGACGCCGATTTCCCGGAATATACTCAGTTTTCAGATTATTCCTCCTTCATGCCGGGCATTAAATATGCGATTTTCTATAAATCCACAGGCAAGGTCGTTACTAACTGCGGCGTCAAGGCAAAGGATAATACGGAGACCGTTCTCAAGAAACTCGGCGGCGGTTTTTATGAATATTACGCAGACGGCAAATATGTCTGCTCCGGCAGCGAAACAATAGAGAACCGCTACAAGGATGTCATTGATTTTCCCGATTCGCCGGTAAAAACAGCGGATAATCAGGATAATATCGAAAGAGTCTATTTCGGCGTGAATTTAGACAAACTCGATTCGGTTGATTCCGTCTATACCTCAAGACGCGCCTATGAGAGCAACATCTCCTCTCACGCAAAAATCGGCAATGGCGCCGTCTTTATCGTGATTTCAATCATATCGTTTATCCTTGCCTGCGCCTGCTCGGTTTACGTACTGATGAAAACGGGTGTAACTGCCGACGGTGAAGTGAAGATAATCTTAACGGATAAGATTCCTCTTATAATCCGCATCGTAATTGCCGTGGCGCTTACGGCGGCATGCGGCGTGCTCGTATTCGGAATTCATTATTATGAATACTATACTATGGATCTGTTCTTCTATAATGGATTCCCTCACGCGATTGCTAATTATATAGCCAAAGGGCCCGCTCTTATCTGCTCCGTTCTCATTGCGGTTGCGTTCGCGTCAGTTCTGTTCCTGATCGCGTCTTGTGTGAGAAACTTCAGAACAAAGACATTTTTCAGATATACCCTCACAGGATATATTATTAAGTTCATCAGATTCGTTTTCAGAGGTTTCAGAAAAATACGCGAAAAAATCAAAGCCGCAATCACCCGCACATTCGCCGATGATTACGCAAACGGCAAGGGCAAAAAATTTCTCATCTTTTCGATGATTTCAATAGCTGTTATGCTGATTGTTGCGATTATTCTGTTAGTCTGTGCAGATGGTCACGAACCCGCAATAGCAATCGGAATCTTCTGCGCGATACTGCTCGCGGGCTATGCCCTGCTCCTCGCTATCTCATTTAACAGAATCGCATCGGGAGTCAGTAAAATCAAGGGCGGTAACTTTGACGCATTCATCAACACACGCCTTATGCCTCCGTTTATGCGCTCGGTTGCCGAGGATATAGCAGGCGTCAGAGAAGGCGTGCAGGCGGCGGCAAAGCAGGCGATGAAGGATCAGGCGACAAAGACCGAACTTCTCACTAACGTAACCCACGACCTCAAAACTCCGCTGACATCGATAATTACATATGTCGATCTTCTCAAAAAGACAGATGACCCCGCCGAGCGTGAGGAATATCTGAAGGTTCTTGACGAGAAATCGCAGCGACTCAAAAAACTTATCGACGATCTCGTTCAGGCATCAAAGGCGGCGAGCGGAAATGTCGAGGTGAATCTTGACACCCTAAATCTCTGCGAATTTGCTACTCAGATAATCGGCGAAAACGAGGATGAATTCAGAGAGAACGGCATCGAGCTTGTACTGAAAGTTCCGCAGGAACCCGTATTTGTAAAGGCGGATTCAAATATCACAAACAGAATATTTGAAAACCTGCTCTCAAATATCAAAAAATACGCTCTCAGCGGCACAAGAGCCTATGTCGAAGTCAATTCCGGCGCAAGCTACGGCCTGATTTCATTTAAGAATATCTCATCCGCTCCGCTTGAATCGGATACGGAAAAATTCACCGAAAGATTCTACAGAGGCGATTCCTCCCGCACCGGCGACGGTAACGGACTAGGGCTCTCTATAGCGAGCAACTTAAGCACTGCCCAGGGCGGCACGCTTAAAATTGAAACAGACGGCGACCTTTTCAAAGCAATTTTCACAATACCCATAGCAGAAAAGAAACCGGATAATCTCGTATAAAACCGGGGAAAGCAGTCCCGCCCGCAGAGTTTCTGCAGGCGGGATTTTTGTATCTTTTTATTGAATAATTCCGTGATTTATGTTATTTTTGATTCAGAGGTGAGTTTATGACAAAAATTGTTTCTCTGGTTATGACACTTATTATGTTCCTTTTCCCGACCCTCAATATCCCGAAAATTGAGATTGATACCTCAAAAATGAAGACAAATTATACGTTTGTTTTCATCCACGGCCTCGGCGGCTGGGGCGAGAACACTTTCTATTATGACGCTATGCCGTATTGGGGCGTTTTCGGCGGCGATATGCTCAAATACCTTGAGGCGCGCGGCTTTGAATGTGTTGCCCCGTCTGTCACACAGAACGGCTCCGCATGGGACAGAGCCTGCGAGGCATATGCCCAGCTTACCGGCACGAGAGTTGACTACGGCAAAGAGCATTCGGAGCGCTGTCATCATAAGAGGTTTGGCAGGGATTATACAGGCAGAGCGATGCTGAAATCCTGGAGTAGCAAGGATAAAATCAATCTCCTCGGCCATTCCTTCGGCGGCGCGACAATGATGGAACTCGTTGAGCTGATGATGAACGGCAGCGCGGCGGAGCGCAGAGTAACAGACAAGACCGATCTCTCCCCGCTTTTCACGGGCGGAAAGGGCGACTGGATTTACAGCGTGACCGGCCTAGCGGCGCCTTATAACGGCACAACCGCCGTCGCCTGCCGCGATGTTATAAACGCGAAAAAGATTGCCCCTCTCAATCAGCGACTGGTTGTCACGGCGGTCGGCGGAGTGGCAAGCCCGATTCCCGACGGCAGGGATGAAAACGACTGCGCGGGCTATGACCTCGATATCGACCCCGCAATCGCACTGACGAAAACCTGGCATTATTCAAAGAATATCTATTATTTCTCCGTCCCCTGCTGTATGACGGATACGGATAAAAACGGCGTCACGACCTGCGACGAGCGCAATTTTGAATTTATCTATGCCGGCGCGGCGACTGTCATGTGCGAATACACGGGAGTGACTCCGGGCGGAGTGGTCTGCGACAGGAGCTGGCAGCCGAATGACGGCCTCGTCAATACCAAATCGGCAAGGGCGCCGTTCAATGCGAAATCAGTCAATTACAACGGCGGCAAGGCGCAGAAGGGCGTATTCAATGTCTATCCCGTTTATCGCGGCGACCACATGGCGCTGATGGGCGGCCTGCTGAATAACAACAACATCCGCGAATACTATGTCAACCTGATGATGAATATAAATATGCAGTGAAAATGTTGCGTATCCGTTTAAGGCGGATACGCATTTTTATTCATTTTATACCTTGATTTACGGTCTCGTTTTTGCTATATTAATAATGTTGAAAAAATATCCGCATGGAGGAATTATTTATGATGAAATTAGTTCTTATCAGACACGGCGAGAGCGAATGGAACAAGCTCAATCTCTTCACCGGCTGGACCGATGTTGACCTGAGCGAAAAAGGCAATGCCGAAGCCGCAGAGGCCGGCAAGCTTCTCAAGGCAGAGGGCTATGATTTCGATATCTGCTACACCTCTTACCTCAAGAGAGCAATCCACACCCTCAACCACGTGCTTGACGGTATGGACAGAAACTGGCTCCCCGTAGTCAAGTCCTGGAAACTCAACGAGAGACATTACGGCGCTCTTCAGGGCCTCAACAAGTCCGAAACCGCAGAGAAATACGGCGAGGAGCAGGTCAAAATCTGGAGACGTTCGTTTGACGTAAAGCCCCCCGAGCTCGATCCCGACGATGACAGAAACCCCGCAAAGCAGGATATGTTCCGCGGCGTTGACGCAAAAGATCTTCCGCTGACCGAGAGCCTTGAAACCACCATCGAGAGAGTCGTTCCCTATTTTGAGGAGACAATCAAGAAGGACATGCTCGCAGGCAAGAGAGTCGTAATCGCGGCTCACGGCAACTCCCTTCGCGCGCTTGTAAAATACTTTGACAAGCTCAGCAACGAGGAAATCCTCGGCGTAAATATCCCGACCGCCGTTCCCCTTGTCTATGAATTTGACGATGATTTCAATGTAATCAAGAAATACTATCTCGGCGACCAGGAAGCACTTGCCGCAAAGATGAACGCAGTCGCAAACCAGGGCAAAGCCAAATAAGTATAAATATGAATCAAGCTCGCAGGATAATTTCCTGCGAGCTCTTTGT
>CAMUZD010000046.1 GCA_947165115.1 uncultured Clostridia bacterium | reverse complement strand
TCAATCCGATAAAGAATTTGATGATGAAAAGCATCTCAGAGCGTGGTTGATTAAGGTTACCGTAAACCGTTCAAAAGACATTATTTCTTCTTTCTGGAAACGAAACAGGGTTTCCTGGGAAGACTATATGGAAACGGTTACATTCGAGATGCCGGAAGACAGGGACTTGTTTTCCGCAGTAATGAAGCTCGATGATAAATACAGGACGGTAATTCACCTGTTTTATTATGAGGAATATTCGGTCAAAGAAATTGCCGATATTCTCGGCAGCCGCGAAAGCACTGTTAAAAGTCAGCTGAGCCGCGGCAGATTACAGCTAAAAATGATGCTTTCGGAGGATTGGAACGATGAATAATAAAGAAAAATATCAGAGAACTTTTTCAGCGCTTAATCCCACAACGGATTATCTGAAAAAAATCGTTGAAACGGAGGATTCAGAAATGAAGGAAAGAAAGAGAGTCAGCCTGCCTAAATTACTGGCTGCGTGTATAACTATTATAGCTGTTCTTGCCGCTATGTCGGCGATCGCCTATGCTACCGATATCGGAGGTATTCAGAGAAAAATCCAGATCTGGACTCAGGGCGAACTTACTGATGCCGAGCTCAATATCACCACCGACGGAAAATCATCGGAATATACAATTTCTTATACCGATGAGAACGGCGAAGAGCATATCAGCGAAGGCGGCGGGGTAGCAATCGGCATGTTCGGCAAAGAGCGTCCGCTTACTGAGGAAGAGATAATTGAGCATCTCAATGAGCCGCAGCTTATGGTTGATGACGAAGGTAAGGTAATGATTTACTGCCGCGATCAGGAACTTGATATCACCGACAAGTTTGATGCCGGTGTTTGTTATGTAAAATTAACAGTTGACGGTAAACCTCTCTATATCACGGTAGCCGTTGACGGAGAGGGTTATTCTATGGCAACTAGCCCCAAATCATATCCGAAGGGCTGACAATTATTAATGAATAGAAGGACTCGCAGGGATTATCCCCGCGAGTCTTTTGATTAATATACGTAATTATATATCACGATAAAATGAATTATACTGCCTGCAATCACGAATACATGAAAGACAGTATGAAGCCACGGCCTTTTTATCCCGAGCTTACAGAATATTGCACCAATACTGTATGAAATGCATCCTATACATAGCAGAAGAAAACCTGTTTTATCAATATCTCCGAGCCGCGGTATCGCGCTGAAAAGCATTGCCACTCCTCCGATGAAATATACCGCCATGCAGACGATTTTCAGCTTTTCATTATTGAAAAAGAATACTTTCGTTATTACTCCGAATAAAGCAATAAACCAGCCGATGCAGAATACAACGATGCCGTGCGCATGGCTCACCCGGTATAGCGTAACAAGTGAGCAGGGTGTAGTAGTTCCGGCAAGAAGCATGGAAATAGCAACGTGATCAAAAAGTCTGAAAAAACGTTTTGCGTCGCCGGCCGGTAATCCGTGATACAACGCTGATGCCGCATAAACCAGTATAAATGATATGCAATAAGCAACAGCGGAGAATATATATCTTGTTCCGCAGTCTCTGACTTTGATAAGGCAGAGAATGAGTCCCGCAATTCCGAAAAGCACTCCAGCCGCATGAGTCAGCGAATTTGCTGTTTCCTGCTTTTTTGAATATTCAATTAAACTGACATTTTCCGTTATCTTCATAAATATACCGTTAAAGGGCGGTTAACCGCCCTTTTTCTCAGTCAAAATATATATCCATGCTTGTAGCCAGATTCTCAATGCTGTAGAGGAACATGATTTCATTAATTTCTTCCTCTTCAATGAGATTCTTGACCGCCGCGCCGTAATATCTGAGGTCAATCATTATGATTTCGCTGTAGTTTTCTGCGAGGAACGGTGCTATTGAGTGAGCAAATGAATCTTTTATCAGCAGGAGTTTCTTGCCTTCATTTCCGGTTTCAATTTTAACCAGGCTGTGGTTACCGTCAAGGAATGTAAGGTATCTGTCGCTGTCAGTAAGGTGGTTTCTGAAAAACATATTGTCGTTTTCTGTAATCTTCTCACCTTCAGTGATTGTAACCTTTGCATTTCCCAGCGTTTCTTTGTTTACCCATAATTCAACATCATCGGGCTTTGTGAGAGTATAGCAGGATTTGGCATATGATGTGCCGTAAAATCCTTCGTATGTCTCAATATTATAATCATCAGCTGACGGGAGTTTATACTGAAAACTGCTGACTGCAGGCCAACCGAGATCGAATGAAATCGCCTCATACGCCTTGAATGCGCCTTTGCTTGTCCAGTGGTGATCGGTTCTGTAATAAAGATCTTCTTTGTTTTCTGCATTTAGAAACGCTTTTGTGACATCGACGAATTTCATTTTTCCATATACTTTGTTTCGTATATAATCATTGTATTCGCCGTCAAGATATTTCTGAGCGTTTTTCGGCAGCTTATCTGAGCAGATGTATCCTTTTGAAGGAACTGCAACAAGTGAAACTGGAATATCCTGCTTTGAAGCAAAAGACGTTATTCTTTCAAGATTTGTTTCAAGCCTGTTTTCTCTCGCGAAAGGTTTCTCTATAAGCATTCCGTCTTTCCCGAGATAAACGCCGTTTGAGCCGTTGTTGCCTTTGATAAGCTCAAAATATGCGTTGATTGAAACAAATATACTTCTCAGCGGCGTCTGATCAGCAAGAAAAGTCTCAAAATCTTTTGAGAAAGTTCCTTCTTTAAGCGACTGTATCGTCAGTTTCGGAGCCTGAGCCAGATAGCGCTTTTCCGTCTCGGAAAACTCGTTTTTGGGCATAAAGACATACAGCAAACCCAGTATAGCGATGAATGCCGTGAAAACGATTATTATCAACTTTGTTCCGAAATTCTTTTTCATAGTTAAAACTTGAAATAAATAAATGGATTATAAGCGTTATTTACAAGGCTAGCGGTGCAGATTATAAGCAAGATTACAACAGCTATAGCCTCTGCTATTTCAAAATGAGCGACTTTTACTTTAAGCTTATCATAAATCTTTCTGATAACAGGAGTGGATGCTATGATGCCGAATACCAGCATCGGCAGATAAGATACGGCAATATGCATTGCGTCATCCGAAATGAATCCGCCGGAGAAGAGTGTTGGAACAAAATCGGCGAGCGCTTTGAATCCGCCGACATCGTCTGAGTAATAGAATATTACCCAGCCGAATACAATCAGGAAAATAGAGTAAATATGAGATACAAAGCGCGGCAATTTGTCAAGTGCCTTGAGAAGAAAGAGCTTTTCAATGACAAGTATAATTCCGAAATATAATCCCCAGATAAGGAAATTCCAGCTCGCTCCGTGCCAGAAGCCGGTCAGCATCCAGACTATAAGGATGTTTACAATCTGTCTGCCCTTTCCTTTACGGTTTCCGCCGAGGGGGATATATACATATTCTCTGAACCATGTTCCGAGCGAAATATGCCATCTGCGCCAGAATTCGGTTATGCTTCTTGAAATATAAGGATAATCGAAGTTTTTGAGGAATTCAAAGCCTAGCATATTACCAAGGCCCCTCGCCATGTCCGAATATCCGCTGAAATCATAATAAATCTGCAGGGAGTAGGCTAGTATGCCTACCCATGAAGCGAGAGCGCCTCTGCCTTCGGTCGCCCGCATTGTATCCCAAAGCAGGCCCATCGGGTTTGCCAGCAGTATTTTTTGCACAGGCCCAGCATAAAGAGTCTTACGCCTCTTGCAAACTGATCAATGTTTTCGTGCCTTTCGGTCAGCTGCGCGTCAACATCTCTGTATCTGACTATCGGTCCGGCTATAAGCTGAGGGAAAAGTGAAACATAAGTGCCGAAAGAAACAAGATTCTTCTGAACATCCGTATCGCCTCTGTATACATCAATCGTATACGACATTATCTGAAAAGTGTAGAATGAAATGCCTATCGGCAGCGGAATTTCAAGCACCTTAATATTCAGGAAGGGGAGTATAATTTTCAGATTCTCAGTGAAGAATCCCGCGTATTTGAAGAAAGCAAGAAGACCGAGGTCGATAATCACCGATACAATCAATATTGCTTTCTTTCTCTTTTTATCATCGGTTTTCCCGATAAATATACCGGCAATATAGTTGATTACGATGGAGAATACCATCAGTAATACAAGTATCGGCTCGCCCCAGCCGTAGAAGAATAAATCCGCTATAAGCAGGAAAAGATTCCTGAATTTTTTGGGAAGAAGATAGTAAACGAGAAGGACAACAGGTAAAAATACAAACATAAAAATCAAGCTTGAAAATACCATGTTGTCCTCCGGATTGTTAATTGAAATAGTTAAAATGTTTTGATAAGGTAATCTACCCAGGCTTTGCAGCCGACGGGATTCATGTGAATTCCCATTCCGCTTGAGCCGTTGTCTCCGCAGTAGTCTGCTTTGAAATATCCGTTTGCGTCCCTGAACTGCGAATTGATATCAACATACTGAATTGAATACTCCTTGCAGATTCCTTTCAGCACTTCGTTGAATTCATCGACCGCTTTGTTGTTGAACTTTCCGTGCTCCTTGCCGTATGCAATCGGAGTAACGGATTCAATATAAATCTTTAAATCGGGATTCTTTGCGATAATCTTATCGAGTGTGTCCCTGATATTGCCTTTTATGTATTCGATATCGTATGCCGCGAAATCGTTCATGCCGAGCATGATGAATGCTTTCTTTGCGCCGCAGAGCTTGATACCGTCTTCAATAAGAACTTCCTGACCCTTGTATGTCGGATGAATGGTGTTCTTCTTTCCGACCTCGCCGCGTGAATTTGAATAGCTCATGCTGCCGGAGCAGAGGAACTGAGCAGAGCCGAGGCATGAGTTGCCGGCATCCCGCTGATTATTTACATAGTATGAAAGGCCTAGTGAAACGCTGTCTCCGATGAAAACTGCATCGTTAAAGAATTCCTCGCCGTGAACTTCTTTTTCGGTCGGTACCGTAACTGTTGTCGGCTCGGTTGTTGTTTTCTTTTTGAAGAATCCAGATTTCTTTTTGCCTCTTGTGGTAACTGAAATCGTTGTGCAGGTAAAATCGGAAACGGAAGACCATGTCCTTGCTACAGTAGCAGTTTGTGTATTATCCGCAGTGGTAGATGAGTATGAAGTGTATGAAGAAGAGTTTTCAGAATTGGGTTCGGTTGCGTCGGAATAAGTTGAATCGGCTATTCTTTCCACCTGACCGGCAGAAGTATTCTGCACATATGTATCCTCTTTTTTGCCGCATGCTGTAAGTAATATACAGGCTATCATTAGAACTGATACTACGATACAAATTGTCTTTTTCATTCTTTCACCACCCGGATATCAGATTTCCACTCAATAAATTATAGTTTTATTTTATAAAATTGTCAATTATTATTTATGAAATATTGATTTAATGCATGATTTTTGTTATTATTGTTACGTAAACTATCGCTGGAGGAATGAAAATGAAACTTTCCAGAAGAATCATATCGATTATTCTCAGCCTCGTGCTGATGACGTGGCCTCTGCTTATTGCATTTGCCGCTGATGGCGCTGAAAGAATAGAAGCAGACTGCCCCTATGTTTTTATTCATGGTTTTATGGGATCAAGTATTTATGTCGATCCGTCCGATCCCGATTCAGAGCTTGCGTGGCCGCCTTCCGGTGATGCTATATGGACCGCTGTCAAAAAGGCTCTGCCCGCTCTCGGTGCCCTGCTGATTACTCATAATTATGATAAGTTTGCCGATACTGTCATACCTGCTGTCGATGAAATGTTCAAGCCTATTATGCTTGGTCCCGACGGAGAAGTTCCCGATAAATCGGGCGTCAGATGGTCCTATCCCGAAGCCGATTCAATCAAAAAAGATTCTCGTCTGGAATACGTTTTTGACTGGCGTATCAGCCCTTTGGAAGCAGCTGCAGGTCTCAATGATTTTATAGACTATGTGCTTGAATGTTCAGGCTCTGAGCAGATTGTTGCCGAAGCTCATAGCTACGGCGGAGTCGTTCTCACAACCTATGCGAAGCTATACGGAACATCTAAAATCAGAAGCTGGATGTTTAATACAACCGCTGTTTTCGGTGAAGCATACACCGGCGATTTGTTTACCGGCAATCTCGTCTTCAGAGACAAGGCTCTTACCGCTTATCTTAAAGGCGTTCTTGATTATTCAGACAGCGAATGGTTCCTCGATTTTCTCTTTGATTTCCTTTACTATACAAAGATTACGGCTCTTGCATGCAGGCTTGTCAATAAGATGTCCGACGGCATCGGCTCCGTTCGCCTGGCTCAGGCAATTCTTCCGCTCTTCGGCGGGTGGCTGAGCATATGGTCGATGGTCCCGGATGAAAAAGCGGAGCAGGCTTATGATTATGTATTCAATAATGTCTATAAAGACGATACGACGGACCGTAGCGGTCTTCAGGAAAAGGTCCGAGCGTATGATGAGCAGATAAGGCCCTATAAAGCCGAAACACTCAATAAGATCGATGAAGATGCCAATCTGTATGTAATTGCCAGATGCGGTTATAACGCTATGTTTATGACCGATTCGTGGGTCAATGAGAGCGACACGGTTATTGATACTAAGTATTCATCTTTCGGCGCTACATGTGCCCCTCACGGTGAAAAACTCGGCGATGATTATCTCGCAGGTGCAGATGGAAAATATGTTTCGCCGGGCATAAATATCGACGCTTCAACCTGCATGTTCCCGGAGCAGACATGGTTTCTCAGGCACTATACACACAGCAAATGGGATGCTTCTCTTGACGAATTCACTGCCAAGCTTCTCTATACGCCTGGGCAGGCAACCGTCAATACCTACAGCGAATACCCGCAGTTCTTGTATTACAACGAAAAAACTGCTCTTTTCGAAATTGACACTAATAAAAAATAATCATTTTTAATACTCACCCTCTCCGTTTGGGAGAGGGCATTTTGTTTACTTATCCAAAAATTGCATTAACAATTTGTTAATTATTTTTGTCTGTTTTTGCCTGAATTTATTGATTTTATAAAATAGTTATTGTATTATTATATAGATTATAATGCGATAAGTGTTTATGTGAGGTTCTTATGAAATTATCTGTTATCGGCGGAGGCGGAGTCCGCTCTATGTTTCTAGCTAAAAGCATAGCTCAGAAAGCTGAACAGTTGAATATAGACGAGCTTGTGTTTATGGATAACGATGAAAAAAAGCTCGGTATTTACGGTAAAATGGCAGGAGAAGTCTCTAAGCGTCTTAATCCCTCTCTGAAATTCACTCTTACGGCTGATGCTGTTGAAGCGGTCAGAGATGCGGATTATGTTATCACAACTATCCGTGTCGGCGGTGATGATATGCGGGTAGGTGACGAGAGAATTGCTCTGAATAAAGGCGTTCTCGGTCAGGAGACAACAGGAGCCGCCGGTCTCTCTTTTGCCATGAGAAGCGTCGATGCGCTTGCCGGATATTGTGAACTGATTAAAAAGTACTCCAAACCCGGTTGTAAAGTTTTTAATTTCACCAATCCTGCGGGTGTCGTTTCCCAGACACTTCGCGATATGGGTTATGATTTTACCTACGGTATTTGCGACGCTCCGAGCGGAATGCTCCGAACTTTCGAAAAGCTTTACGGATGTGAAGAGGGAAGCGCACGCGGTGAATTATACGGCCTCAATCATCTCTCTTATTTCTCATCAATCAAGCTTGACGGAAAAGAAATGCTCGGCGAGATAATTGAAAATGACCGTGCTTACACTGAGACCGATTTGAGATATTTTGATAAATCTCTTCTGCGTGAACGCGGAGCGATTCTTAATGAATACCTTTACTATTTCTATTATCGTGAAAAAGCGGTTGCAAATATTCTTGCCGCTCCTCAGACCAGAGGCGAGCAGATTGCAGAAATTAATAAAAAGATGACGGCGGAGCTTGAAGGCATCGATATTGACAATGATTTTGAAAAGGCTCTTGGAATCTTTGAATACTGGTATGGCGAGAGAGAGAATAATTATATGGCCGCCGAATCAGGGGTCAAGAGACAGGCTAAATGGCATTTTGACATATTTGAAAAGGATGATGGCGGATATGCCGGAGTGGCGCTCAATTTCATCCGCATCTGTCAGAGCGGCGGAGTTGATTCGATGATACTCTGTGTTCCGAATAACGGAGCGATAGACGGCCTGCTTGATACCGATGTAGTTGAAATCACCTGCGATATCAGAGACGGCGATGCCTATCCGCATCATTTCGGTAAGGTTGATGAACAGAATCTTGAGCTTATCAGAAGAGTCAAGATTTATGAGCGCCTTGCAAGTGAAGCGATAAGAACCAAATCCAAAGTTAAAGCTATCGAGGCTCTGACTCTTCATCCGCTTGTTGCAAGTTATTCGCTTGCGAGCGAACTGGTTGAAGAATATGTAATGCACAATAAAGATTATACGGGAGAATGGAAATGAGTTTTATTGCCGGCGCGGGCGCAACCAATGTTGACCTGCTCTATCAGAATATGCCGAAGATTCCCGATGTCGGCGAGGAGGTTTATACCGATAAATTCTCGCTTCAGCTCGGAGGAGGCCTGCCCGCTACTCTCATCAATCTCGGCAGACTCGGTATCAAAACGAGAATTGCCACCGAGCTCGGCGACGATATGTTTTCTTCTTTTGCCAAAGAGAAGTTTGAGAGTAACAATGTTACTCCTCTCAACCTCTATCACGGCGATGGCATTCCTCTCAATATAACGAGTGCGATTATTCTCAAGGGAGACAGAAGCTTTATTACATACGGCAAAGGTAGTATTGATCCCGATGACAGGGCGCTTGAAGAATTCTATGAAATGGCAAAGGGCGCTAAAATTTGCCTTATGAATCCCGGCGGATTTACAGAGGTTTACAGGCGCCTTAAATCCGAGGGAACTGTTATGGTTCTCGATACAGGCTGGGATGATGAACTGAGTTTTGAAAAATACGGCGATCTTCTTGAAATTGCAGATTACTATACTCCTAATCAAAAAGAGGCGCTGAAAATTACCGGATGTTTCTCGCCTGAGGATGCTGCCTACTCACTTAAAAAGTATTTTGATAAAGTTATAGTCAAAGTTGATAAAGACGGTTGTCTCGGCCT
>CAMUZD010000045.1 GCA_947165115.1 uncultured Clostridia bacterium | reverse complement strand
GGATCATCTGCAACGGCGAACGGGCGGGCTGGCACAGCTTTGATACGGAATTCCTCGATTATATTCTTGCAGTAAAAATCGTAAATGGAGTTGATGAAGCTGTTTCTCATATACTCGCGCATTCCACAAAGCACTCTGAGGCAATAGTTACACAGGACAGCACCGCGGCGGAATATTTCGTCAATAATACCGACAGCGCGGCGGTCTATGTCAATGCTTCCACAAGATTTACCGACGGCGGAGAATTCGGACTCGGCTGTGAAATGGGAATTTCAACTCAAAAGATGCATGCGAGAGGTCCCATGGGCCTTGAGGAACTCATGACTTATCACTATGTAATAAAAGGAAACGGACAGGTGAGATAAATGTATAAATTCGGATTTATCGGCGCGGGCAATATGGGCTCGGCGCTTGCAAAAGCAATCTGCACCAAAGTCGGCGCAGACGAAGTCGTAATCTGTGACGCAGACGCCTCAAAAGCAAAGGCGCTTGCGGAATCGCTCGGCTGCGCCTGCGGCGATATTCACAAGGTCGCCGACGAGAGCAAATATATCTTTATCGCCGTCAAGCCCCAAACTCTGTCCGATATGTTTGCGGAAATCAGGGACATGCTCGGCGCGAGGGACGACAGATTCATCCTCGTCACGATGGCGGCAGGCACAAAGATTGAAAAAATCGAATCGCTTGCAGGCGTTAAATGCCCGGTTATAAGAATTATGCCGAATGTCGCCGCATCTGTCGGCGCGGCAATGACGCTCTGCGCCAGGAACAAGCTCACAAACGATGCCGAATATGATTATTTCATCGAGGCAATGAGCGCATCCGGCAAGCTCGACAAAGTTGAAGAAGAGAAAATCGATGCCTATTCGCTCGTTACCGGCTGCGGCCCCGCCTGGGTTTATCTGATGATTGAGGCGCTTGCCGACGGCCAGGTCGATATAGGAGTCCCGAGAGACAAGGCGTATCTCTACACCGCGCAGATGGTCGAGGGAGCGGCAAAGCTCATGCTCGAAAGCGGAAAGATCCCCGCAGCACTCAAAGATTCGGTCTGCAGCCCCGGCGGCACAACCATTGAAGGAGTCCGCGCACTCGAAAACGGCAACTTCCGCTCCGCACTCATAGACGCAGTCCGAGCATCGTATAAGAAGACATTGAATCTGTAAATTCTGAATTATTAAACTAAGTTTCAAGGCACGGTTTTCCGTGCCTTTTTTGTTGCTTGTTTTTTCTGCATCGTCATTTTGTATATGAAACCGGCGATTTTTTAGGCATATTTACAAGATTGACCGTATAGAAATGCGTGTTTTTCGCGTTTGTTCATACTATGTTAATATTTAAGGTATAAATTATACTGCGGTATAAAAATATACTTATCAAATTACAACAAGGAAAAAGGAAACGAACTATGAAAAAGATTATTTCCAAGAGAGAGTATGACACCGCTAAGTCAGTGCTCATCAAGAAGGTTACCGTCGGCACATTCGGCGATCCCGCAGGCTATGAAGAGACCCTCTACAAGACCGAGAAGGGCTACTTCTTCCTCTATGTAAACGGCGGCGAAGAGTCCCCCTATACCAAGGAAGACATCAAGTGTATGAGCGCAAAGAAAGCCGAAGAGTGGCTTGCAAACAAATAATCAGACAAAAAGCGGAACCGTCGGGGCAAGAGCTCCGGCGGTTTTTTATATTTTCGCTGCATTTGACTTCGTTTTTGATAATTGACTGACGGTTTAATCAATGATATAATTCAAAATATATTTATTTTAGTAATAAGGGGTGAAGTGATGAGATATATCAAGCTCCAGAAAGAGAAGGCGCCGGTCGTCAAAAATGTTGTCTGGGCGCTGAAGCTTATCCTGAAAACCGATAAGCGTCTGCCGATGAGCGCTTTGCTCATGCAGTTTTCGTCGAGCTTTTTTCATGTGTATGTAAAGAACATACTGTTTCTCAAGACGCTGCTCACTGTCATTGACTCGAGGGGCGATTTCTCGCAGTATATAAAATATCTGCTGATGTTCCTGGCAGTATCGGTGCTGTGCGAAGCTCTGTCATGGTATGGAAGCTATGTGAATTACTCTTCCGTAAAGGTTGTGCTCAAAAAGCTGAATAATCTTATATTCAGGAAGGCCCTTTCCCTCGATGTCGCAAATTACGAAGACCCGCAGTTTTATGATAAATATCAGCGTGCGACAGATATAACCGACAGGGGCTATTTCCATATTCTTTGCAACAGTGTCGCTTCGATTTTCGGCACTGTATTCTCGTTGATTCTTGTTATTATAACGGTTATTCAGGTTAATCCTCTGTATCTGCTTTTTACGCTTCCGTCAACCGCTGTTTTCGCAGTTGAACTCGCGAAGAGCAGAAAGCTCTACAAACGCGACCTGGCGATGACCGGCAATGAGAGAGTGAAGGCATATATCAAACGCACTGTTTTTCTGCGCGAATATTCGAAAGATATGCGCACCTCCAATATTTTCCTCGTAATGATGAAAAGATTTGAAGCCGCGGTAAAGACAAATATAATGATTTACAAAGAATATGGCTTTCCTCTTTTCATTTACAGCACTGTCAGCTCATTTTTCTCCGAATTCCTGCCGACTGTCGGCACCTATGCCCTCGCAGGCGGTCAGTTCATTTATACCGATACAATGACGATTTCTGCTTTTTCGGTCGTCATAAGTTCAATAAACTCGGTCAACCGTGCCGCGAATTCGCTGGTCAGCGCATTCAACAACATTTCACAGCTCGCTCTGTATTTCAGTAATCTGAGAGAGTTCTTTGATTATGAGCCGGGAGTTAATTCCGGAGAAGAGATTCCCGGAGAATTTGAATCGCTTGAATTCAGAAATGTATCCTTCCGCTATCTCGGCGCTGAAACCGATTCTCTTAAAAATGTGTCGTTTACCCTCAACAAAGGCGAGAAACTTGCCGTTGTCGGTCTCAACGGCGCGGGCAAGACCACTCTTGTAAAACTCATGATGAGATTCTATGACCCGACCGAGGGTGAAATACTCTACAACGGCAGAAACATAAAAGAATTCGACATTGAAAAATACCGTCTGCTGTTCGGAGCTGTTTTCCAGGATTATAAGAATTTCGCGCTCTCCGTCAATGAAAACGTAATATGCAGAGTATGCGACGACAGCGACCGTGCCTTTGCCGAGGAAGCGATGAAAAACAGCGGCGCCTGGGATAAGATTTCCACCCTTCCCGATAAGGGCGAGACTGTGCTGACAAAGGAATTCGACAAAAACGGCGTCGGTCTCTCGGGCGGCGAAAACCAGAAACTTTCAACAGCACGTCTCTTCGCTCACGATTTTGAGATTGCAGTGCTCGACGAGCCCTCATCCGCGCTCGATCCGGTCGCCGAATACAAAATGTATGATAATCTTGTCAGGGCTACCGAAGGCAAATCGGTTGTCTATATCTCCCACCGTCTATCGAGCGCCGTGCTCTCGGACAGAATTATCGTGCTTGACGGCGGTTCAATAGCCGAGCGCGGGAATCATACCGAGCTTCTTGCTTTAGGCGGCATCTACGCAGAAATGTTCAATCATCAGGCTGAAGCCTACGGAAAAGCGGAGGTGGGCTGAGATGAATAAGATTAAAAATACCACCTCAATGATAGGCCATATGATTTATTTCGTTCGCCTGATGTTCTCGATTTCACCGGTATTTGTTATTCTGGAACTGATATACGGACTGTTATTGAGAGTCCCGGGGCGGCTTATCAGCGTGCTTGGAATGAAATACATTATCGATGTTGTCGAGAGCGGAGAGAATCTTGAGCGGATCTGGATCGGCGTCGGAGTAATTGCAGCCATACTTGTTATATCCCATCTGCTCTCCTGGCTCTACATGGAGTTTTACTGGAACATCGCCAAAGAAAAGCTTTCGGCAGGCCTGTGCAAAAAGCTCTATGAAAAAGCTCGTGAAATTGACCTGGAGGAATACGACAATCCCGATTTTTACAATAATTTTATTCTCACCATCGAGACGAGCGCCGATAACATCCAGAATCTGCTCGGTTTTGTGAGAAACTATTTTACGGAATTTGTTACGTTTTTCACAATCGGCGCGGTCATTTTTACTATTGACCCGATATGCCTGCTGATAATTGTAGTTACGGTAATTGTCTTCCTTCCTTTTAGCGGGATAGTCGGCAATCTGCATATGGGCAGGCGCAAAGATAATGCCGAACTTCACCACAGATCCGATTATTTCCAGCGCATTTTCTATCTTCAGGATTACGCAAAAGAAGTGCGCATGAATAATATCAGCCCTCTGCTGATTAATCGGTATAACGAGGCGGCAGATGCCGTTATTGAAAACCAGAATAAATACTGGAAAAAAATTTCATTCTTCTCCGGGCTGCAGGAGACGGGTATAGATGTGCTGGGATTAATGTTCGTGCTTCCCGCCTATCTCGGATACTGTGTGCTCTTGAAGCACAACATCGGAGCGGGTGATTTTGTTGCAAGTTTCAACGGCGCATATCAGATTGCGATTTCAATAGAATTCCTGACGGTAACGGCCCTCATGGTATTCTCGGAAAGAGGAAAGATGATTGAGAAATACCGCGAATTTCTTGCCTGCACGCCGAAAATCAAAGGCGGCGAAGAGACTGCCTCATGCGAAAAGCCCGAAACAATCGAAATCAGGAATCTGAGCTTCACTTATCCCGGCAGCGATCATCCGGTATTGAAGAATATCAATCTGACGATTAAGCCTTATGAAAAGATTGCACTTGTCGGCTACAACGGAGCCGGAAAGACAACGCTGACGAATCTGCTCCTGCGTCTTTATGAGGCAAGCGATGGCGAAATACTTATCGGCGGCAAAAACATCAAGGATGTTACACTCGAGTCCCACAAAAACCGTTTCGCCGCAGTTTTTCAGGATTTTCAGACCTATGCCTGCACTATCGGCGAAAATGTGGCGCTGGATGTGAATCCGGATAAAGACAGGGTTACTCAGGCGCTGAAACACAGCGGATTCTCGAAGTCACTTAAGAACGGCGTTGACACGGAAATTCTGCGTGAATTCGACGAAAGCGGAACTATGCTCTCGGGCGGAGAAAGCCAGAAAATGGCTGTTTCAAGGGCATTTTATAAAGACTGCCCTTACGCCATTCTCGACGAGCCCTCGGCAAATCTCGACCCGATAGCCGAATACGAGCTTAATAAAACAATGCTTGAAGCGGCTGAGCATAAAACCGTCATCTTCATATCGCACCGCCTTTCGACCACGGTCGGCGCGGACAAAATCTATGTGATGGCGGACGGCGAAATTATAGAGAGCGGCTCTCACGCAGAACTTATGGAAAAGAACGGCACCTATGCCTATATGTTCAATCTCCAGGCGGAGAAATACAGGCAGGATAATAAACAAAACAGTTGACTTTTATAAAAAGCAGATATATAATATCTTCAATTAAAGGCAGAGAAGGAGAACGAATCCGTCAGTGAACACCTCAGAGAGATGCGCCGCGGCTGAAAGCGCATTGTGTGACAGCGGAGGAGACCGCTCCCGAGCCGCCTGCGAAACAAGCAGAGCCGTTTCCCGCGTTAAGGGTCAAGAGTAAAAATCAAGGTGGAACCGTGCAAAGCACCCTTGGGAGACCGAGGGTGCTTTATTATTGCAGGTAATAATTCTCAAAGGAGTTAAACAATATGAAGATCATTTACAGAGACGGAACGGTTGCGGAATGTCCGCCCGAAGAAGTTCAGCACGTTCTGCGTCATTCAACGGCGCACTGCATGGCTCAGGCAATTCAGCGCCTTTGGCCCGATGCCGACTTTGCTTACGGCCCCGCCACCGAAAAAGGATTCTACTATGACGTTGACCTCGGGGACAGAAAGCTGACCGACGAGGACCTTGCTGCTATCGAAAAGGAAATGAAAAAGATAGTCAAGGAGAATATCCCCGTAAAGCCTTTCATCCTTCCGAGAGACGAGGCAATCAAGCTCATGCATGAGCGCGGAGCAAAATATAAGGAAGAGCATATCGGCGACCTTGACGAAGATGCTGTTATCAGCTTCTATCAGCAGGGCGACTATATTGATATGTGCGTCGGTCCTCATGTCTGCTACACCAAGGCTCTCAAAGCTTTCAAAATCACCCAGCAGAGCGGCGCCTACTGGAAAAATGATTCCGAGAACAAGATGCTCACGAGAATCAACGGCGTTGCCTTCCAGACTCAGGAGGAGCTTGAGGAGTATGAGAAGGCGGTTGAGGAAGCAAAGCAGCGCGACCACCGCAAGATCGGCAAGGAAATGGGTCTTTTCATGACCGACGAGCTTGTCGGCAGAGGCCTTCCGATGTTCCTTTCAAAAGGCTATACCGTCTGGCAGGAGCTTGAAAACTATATCAAGGATAAGGAGCGCAAGCTCGGTTATCATCATGTTATGACCCCCTGCGTAGGCACTGTTCAGCTCTATAAGACTTCCGGCCACTGGGATCATTACAAAGAGAATATGTTCCCGCCGATGGAGGTTGAGGGCGAAAGCTTCGTTCTGCGCCCGATGAACTGCCCGCATCACATGATGATTTACGCTAACAAGCCCCATTCATATAAAGAATTACCCATCCGAATCGGCGAAATCGCACACGATTTCAGATTCGAATCCTCGGGCACGCTCAAGGGAATTGAGAGAGGCCGCCACTTCTGCCAGAATGACGCCCACCTCTTTGTTACTCCCGAGCAGATAAAGGACGAGGTTGCCAAGGTTGTGGCGCTTATCCGCGATGTCTATGAAGATTTCGGCATCACGAATTACCGCTGTGTTCTTTCTCTGCGCGACCCTGCAGATAAGAAAAAATATCACCAGGACGACGAGATGTGGGATAAGGCGGAGAGCGCACTGCGCGAGGTTATGACCGATCTCGGCCTAGATTTCACAGAAGAAATCGGCGAAGCGGCTTTCTACGGCCCGAAGCTTGACGTAAACGTCACCCCGGCCGTCGGCGCGGAATACACTCTCTCCACCTGCCAGCTCGACTTCTGCCTGCCGATGAAATTCGATCTCAAATACATCGACAGCGACCAGAGCGAAAAGACACCCGTCGTGCTTCACCGCGCGATTCTCGGCTCGCTTGACAGGTTCATGGCTTATATCATTGAGGAAACAAAGGGCAAATTCCCTGTATGGCTCGCTCCCCTTCAGGTCAAGGTGCTTCCCGTTTCCGAGAAGACGATGGACTACGCAACAGAGGTCTATGATGCAATCTCAAAGGCGGATATCAGGGTTCAGCTCGATGACAGAAATGAAAAAATCGGCTACAAAATCCGCGAGGCTCAGCAGATTGACCGCGCCCCCTATATGCTCATTATAGGAGCAAAAGAGGCGGAGAGCGGGATAGTCAGCGTCAGAAGCCGCGACACCGGCGAGACAACTGAAATGCCGCTCGATGATTTCATAGCGAAGGTCAAGGATGAAATCAAAAACAAAGTAAGATTCAGCAATTAAATAAGAAACACGCCGCATCACTTGATGCGGCGTGAAGTTTTTCAGGGTGTATAGGTTGCGGCATCGCAATAGAAGTAAGAATAGGGATTGACACCGAGGTCATTAAGGCCGTAATCCTTCGATATATCATATCCCTGCGGATTCACACATTCGCCGTCGGGAGTGATGACTATCTCCATCCAGCCGGCATAGACAAAGAGCAGTTCCTCTCCCTTGTGTTTCTGAAGAAACGCATTGAAATCGTCAAAGTGCGGGCCGCCGAATGCGGGTGTCGCGCTGAGCTTACCGTTTTCTTTGGTGAGCGTAAAAATCGCGACAAGTTTACCGTTGTTATAAACAAGATAATCCCTGAAATTCTGCTTAAGCTCAAGCTGCTTGCCCTCGGTGCCGTCATACGAGACATGACAGTAGCCCTTTTCCGAGATTTTAAGATTATCGGCAGGCACGCCGCTCGACGAGAGAGACGAAACAATCCAGGTATTCTCTTCAAAGTATTTCTTTGCCTCGGCATCGGTGATTTTTTCGCCGGTAACCTTCACGCCCGGCTTTGCGCCCGTAGCTGCGGGAACAACGGGAATACAGGCTCCGTGTGCTCCGCCATAGCTTCCGCCCAAGCCGTCATTTCTACCGGGCTTTGTTTCGCCGTTATCCGTGTAATCATCCGGAATATCTGCTCCGCCGTAAATCTTCTGAGCAGTCGACATTTCCTTGCCTGTGTATTCGGTTATTGCTTCTGTCGGACTGCCGCCCTCGTCATCTGCACATGACACTGCGGTCTGTTCTTCATAATTATCAATTTCCGAGAGTTCGCCGGTCTCATAGCCCGTTCCGTTTTCTCCGCCGAGGGACTGAACAGATGCGGCATTTCGTCTGTGGGCCGCGACGCCTGCAGTTACACAGATTGCAACCGCGAGAGCAGTGGCTCCGATTGCTCCGATCCGCTTGTTCCTTGCGCGTTTGCGGACCTCAAACTCATCCTTACGCTCCATTACGATATCAAATATTTCCCCGTTAGTTTTCATATTCAAAACCATCCTTTCCGAGCTGAACTTTCAGAGCTTCGCGCGCCCTGCCCAGAAGAACCTTTGTATTCCCCTTGCTTTTACTCATAACCGCGGCAATTTCCTTCACCTGGAGATTTTCAAAATATCTGAGCCAGAGCACAGAATAATACTCGCTTTTAAGCTTCTTCATTGAAGCTAAAAGCTGACGGTTGCGCTCTTCTTTGATATATAATTCTTCGGGTGAGTGTTCCGTATCAACTGCCGTTTTTCCCGCGTCTTCAAGACTTACGGCATCGTGCCGCTTCGATTTTCTCAGAAAATCGACGGCGGTATTCCGGCCTATTCCGAAAAGCCAGGTCTTGAAAGATGCTTTTCCGTTGTATTTGGGTTTTTTGGTCGCTAATTTCACAAAGGTTTCTATCGCCGCATCCTCTGCCGTTTCGTTATTGCCGGTTAAGGAATAAAGGAACATCTGCAGCGGCATGCGGTATTCTTCAATAAGGTCTGCGAGGCCCCGGTCGTCACCTTCAAGAAAACGGCGGTAGCTACTTGCACCGTTATCCATAAGGTTCCCCCTTTCCGAAAGAGCGGTGCTGATTTGCCCTTTCACTTATTATACGCAAAAAGCGGTAAAAAGGTAACAGTTTTTCCGGAAAAATTCCCATTTTGAAATTTTGAATAAAATATCTTGCATATTTTTATATATTATGATATGATATTTAATCATTAAAAGAGGCGAAATTTGTAAGAATTGGTTTATTTACACA
>CAMUZD010000044.1 GCA_947165115.1 uncultured Clostridia bacterium | reverse complement strand
TCATCTCCTTGAGTATTTGTTAAACAGTAATTCTGTCACGGTTCGCCTCGACTGTCAACTCGCCGATGCCTTCAACCAGCGTAAGTTCGTCGATACTGCGGAAGTATCCGTATTTTTCGCGGAATTCCACAATGGCGCGCGCCTTGACTTCGCCGACCTCGCTGAGCGTCGCAAGCTCCTGCTCGGTGGCTGTGTTTATATTTATCCGCATCTCCGGTTTCCGGCTCGGGCATTGCGCGGTCCATAACCGTCTGCGCTTCGGGAACACTGACCGCTTTGAGCGAATCCGCGCCGGGCGCGTCAATGATTTTGAATATCATCAGAACCGCGAATATCAGCAGAGCCGCCGCGAAAGCGAGCAACGGCGATTTCTTATCATCCTTCATCATACATATTAATTTGAAACTATCAGTTAATATCCAATAATTTCATCCTCAACCAGCTTAATGATTTCGTTTTGGATTTTTGATATTTCAAGTGTGTAAACTGCATTTAGGCGAGGATTGAAAATTCCTATCTTTGTTATTTTTTTGAATATATCCTGTCCTGAATGCTGTCCCATTAGCCAATACATAAGTAACTGCAGTGTGTTCTTATTTGTTGGTTTAGACTTTGAAACCTTAAAATCCCAAAGGGTGTTTTCTGTTAGGAAATCTCCGTCACCACTATCAACGGTTGGTGTATATCCTCCATAATTGCCTTTGCCCTTTTTTAGCATTTTTTCATACTCTTTAGGCTTTGGGTTGGGTGGTTCAAACGTAAAGCCATCTTTAGTAACAGGACCATATTTTTCAAAAAAACTAATGCTACGTTTTACAAGTGTTTGGATATTTTCTATGGTTTCTTTATCCGGATTGATTTCTTGGTATGTCTTTGCACTCATAGCAATTAAAGGACTTCTGTACCAAACATCAAAAGAGACCAATTTACATGCATTGACTATTGATTCTTCATCCAAACCTCTTATGCTTAGAATCAAGCTTTTACCTATATTGTATGCATTCTTAAAACCAAGTTCATTTGCCATTACTGCGCCTTGTAACGATGGCTTAAATGCATCGGTGATTTTTGCACCCATAGAAAACCTTGTAAGATAATCAACTACCATTCCAATAACAGAACCATGAATATTCTCTTCATCATTCAAAGTTGTTCCGTCATCAAGGAATTCAACATCAAACTCAGATGGCTTAATATATCCTCCTCTTGGTTGCTTTATCCTATTAATGCGTTCAACTACACTTGACATAGAAAATCACCCTCATTTCCCGCTATTCAATTCCTTCATCAGAAGTTACGGCCGCTCCAGCCCCAGTGGTCCGTCTCCTCGTATTTGATATAGACCTTGTCGGGAGCTATTCCGAGCTCTTCGTTGATAATCGAAGAGAGGGCGGCGGTCATTCTGTCATAAGCGGAATCGGATGCCGAGCCGAAGAGAGCGACCTCGAGAAGGGCGCAGTCGTCCGCCTGATTTCCGCCGAAGCTCATCGGGGTATTGTCATTGAAGCTGAGCATAAGCCAGGTTTCGCTCTTTCCCGGGAAAAGGGCGATGGCTTCGCCGAATTTTTTAATCAGATTATCTCTTGCCGATTCGCTGATTTCTTTTGAAACAGTAGTTTTGATGCTTGGCATATTATGCCTCCTTTATATCAGTTGACCCGCAGGAATCCGCCCGCTTCGACCACAACGCCGCGCACAGTCGCATCCCTGTCGGTATAATTTACGTAAATCATGGCTCCGTTATCATATTCGGTGCAGAACACGCCGTCCGAGACCTTATAATGATCGGTCATTCGCGCATCGCGCAGGTCATAGAGGCAGGTGTTTGCCTCGGCGTAGAAATCCGCGGCCGAATTGATTGTATTGTCATAATAGTAAATATCGCTCTCGCCGTTTCCGCTGATGGCCTTGTAATTCCATTTATAGTGCGGGCAGGCGCCGTATTCGATATATCTCAGAAGCGTCTCATCCGAATTCGAGCTCTCGTTTATAGCATATCCCGAATAATCGGCGATACCGTGGAGAATCAGCTGAAGGAACGGAACGGGCGTATAAGCTCCGCTCTTTGAAACGCCGGTGGAAAGCGGCAGATCGACTATCGAGCCTATATTCTTGAGCATATAGAAATTGCCGCCGACCGTCATTATTTCGTTGCCGGTCGAGAGAGGGGAAACAGTGCCCGCAACGGTCTCGGACGCCTGCTGGCGGAGCATTCCGTCCTGCGAGAAATCGGAATAGAGCAGAGTTCCCGCGTCGTTGAGGCAAACGCCGGTGTAATTGCCCTCGCTCGAGCGCGAGAGAACGGCCGCGACGGCCTTCCTGAGCGCTGACACTCTGCGCAGCGACCTCACGGCGGGGCTGACGCCCATTGCCGAAACAACGGAATTTGACGGAGTATAGCCCGTATCTTCGCCCGAGATACCGCAGGCGTTTCTGCCCCTGAAGCCTTTGGCCGATGAGAGAATGTCAATATCTATGAAAAGCTTCATATTCTGATTTGTGATATATTCGCTCAGCGAAGCGAGGCCGCGCTTGCCCCCAAGACGCGCCGCAAAGCGCGATGAGGTTATATCCGTCTGGTCGCTGCCGCCGGTCTTTGCCGCAGTATATCTGACATTGACATTGTCTATGCCCTTGTTTTTCATGCGGACAAGCATATCCTGCGCCTGGTCGAAATCCGTGAGAACGCTCTGATACTCAAGCGAACCGACGGATTTTTTGCCGATTCCGGTAAGAGTGAGGAAAAACGGCAGGCTGTCCGCCGACTCGGGCGCGCGGGATGAGAGCACGCCGTCCCTGATGAGCTGCTCCCTGACCGCCGAGGCCATGCCCGAATAGGTCGCGTTCTTGCCCGAGAGGAATCTGTAGCAGATATCTATGCTGTCAACGCTCTGTGATTTCGAGATGCAGAGCGTATTGTCTTTATATGACGAGGGGGTGATGTTGAAAGAGGAGTAAACTCTGTTGAAACCGGTCTGACCGGTCGCCTTCTCGGCGTTTATGACCGCGGCCGCATCGCCGTTTTCGATAAGCGCGGCAAATGCGGAATCGCCTTTCTTTATGCCGAACGACGGGATTGTCGCAGAACCCGAATATTCGGCCGGGCAGGAGGGATCCGCTCCGTAAACCGCAAACGAGAGCGATTCAAACGATTCATCGAATACGGAAGTGCTGATGACTGCTCCGCAGCCGTCGGGAACGAAGAGGAAATTGCCCTTTTCGGCGGTGTTGTAAGCGCCGAAATAATTGAGCGGCTCAATGCTTTCAATAAAGGCTTCCGGGTTGCCTGTCAGATTTGTCCATCTGACATTGACGTTCATGCTGCCGTCCTTGAGGCGCACGGCCATATCGATATGAAAGCCTATATCGGAATGATTGAAAATTTTCTTTGAAGCCGTATCGGGCGAAGGGAAGATATCATAGGAGAATATGCAGCCGTCCTTCTCCTGCTTGACCGAGGATTTGCCGTAGGCGACCGAATTATCCTGGCTGTTGAGCAGATAGATATCGGTGCCTGCGATAACCCTGAGGCTGACCATTCCCGAATTGATTGCGGGCAGGGTATTCCCTTCGGGTCTCGGCGGAAGGGCGGTGCAGAGAGTGCCGGCGGAGGAATCATAGATTCCGAATGATTCCGTTCTCTCATCGAGACGCAGTTCGATGAAACCGGATTGGATTCCCGTATCCGCGTATTCATCCTCGGGGGAGGAAAAATGCAGGGAGGCGTCGCTCGAAGGTTTGCTGATAGTATTCCTCGAGGCAACTCCGTTTATGACCGTCACGCCCGCGCCGGCTCCGCCGCAGGATGTAAGGAGCGTGCAGAGCAGGACCGCCGGCAGGGCAGCCGCAACAATTCTCTTTTTAATTGCCTTCGGAGTAATTCTCATAGTAATCGGGACCTTCGGGAACTTCAAAATAAAATTCAACTCCGCCCTCGACGTTTTCAACGCCGAATTTGCAGTGGTGGTTTGTCATAATGCTCTTGACTATGGACAGGCCCAGACCGAAGCGGTTCGCGTTTCTGTTATGCGCCTTGTCGGCTCTGTAGAAGCTGTCCCAGATTTCGGCTATATCCTCCTCGGCGATATGCTTGCCGGTATTGGTTACCGAAATGCGCACGCAGCCGTTCTTCATCTTGCGGCTGATAATCGATATGCGCTTTTCTCCCGCGCAGTGGGAGATTGCGTTTGTAATATAGTTTTTGAGAACGATATCGATCTTTTCGCCCATCGCGTAGCATTCGAGAGAGAGCGGCACGCGGTTGTCGACCGTTAGTCCGTTTTCCTCAATCTCAAGGGCCAGATGGCCGAGAAGAATCCTGACATTTTCGCCGAGATCATAGTAATCGGGCGTGAAGGGCTGGGATTTGCTCTCGAGCTTCGAGAGCTCGAGGAGCTCGAGCACAAGCTCATTCATCTTGCGGCTCTCATCCATGATAATCGAGCAGTATTCGCCGATAATCGCGGGATCGCTGCTGATGCCCTCCTTAAGCCCCTCCGCATAGCCTGAGATGATGGCAATCGGGGTTTTGAGCTCATGGGAAACGTTGCTGATAAATGATTTTCTCGCATTGTCGAGCGCGAGGCGAAGTTCTATATCCTTTTCGAGCTGTTTATTCTTGTCATTGAGGTCGTCGAGCGTGGAGTCGAGCTTGTCGGAGAGCGTGTTTATGCTCCTGCCGAGCTCGCCGATTTCGTCTTTGCCGTAGTCGTTGCACTTGCGGTCGAAATTCAGCGCCGCCATATCCTTCGTGACATTATTCATTTCCTCAACGGGTTTTACGAATCTGGAAATGATGATGAAGAATATGATGCCGAGCACGGTGATGACGAGAATTGAAATCACGGAATAGACCGATTCCGCAACCCTGACGACGTTTTCGATATCCGCCACGGGATAAAATACATAGACCGTGTCGCCGGTTGAAATGCTGTCGTGATAGATGAAATAATCGGCGTTGGTCGCGTTCTTTTTCTTGATTTCGAAATTCTTGTATTTGAATTTTTTGTCGCCGTATCTCGCGGAGACAGTCATATCCGAATACTGCGGATCCATCGAGCCCGGAGTCGGGAAATGCTCAATGCCTATCGCCGAGCCGCCGCCGCTGCTCTTATACAGCAGAAAGCCGTCGCCGTCGACTATTTCAAACTCAGCCCCGTAATTCTGGGAGAGAGCGTAAAGGTCAAAGTAGTAGGTGCCTGAATCGGGCACAAGATAATCGATTTTCTCCGCAACTTCGGAGAGCCTGCCGTAGGTGCTGCGCGTGAAGGCGCTGAAAAGAAGCGGCTCGGAAACGAGCGAGATAATCACGAAAAACACCAGCAGGACTAGCAGGATTGCGGCAAACAGTTTGACCCTTATTTTTGAGCCGAGATAAGAGAAAAACTTTTTCATTCCCCGCTCACCTCAATTTTGTAGCCGACGCCGAAAACGGTTTTGATATGCGTTTCGCCCCAGACGCCGAGCTTGGTCCTCAGACGCGCGAGGTGGGAATCGACGGTTCTGCTGTCGCCGTAAAAATCGACTCCCCATATTTCGTCGAGCAGCACTTCTCTCGAGAAGGTTCTGCCCGGATTTGAAGCTAGCTTTTCGAGCAGGCTGAATTCCTTGATTTTCAGATCCAGCACTCTGCCGTCGAGGCTGACCTCGTGGGCGGGGATATTTATTCTCAGGCCGTCTATTGAAATGATGTCGGGCGAGGATTCCTCCCTGACGGCGCCCGACCTCTTGAGAAGGGCCTCGACTCTCTTTATGAAAACGGGCATGCTGAACGGCTTCGTGATGAAATCATCGGCTCCGCTCTCAAACGAGACGAGCTCGTCGAATTCCTGGCTTCTCGCGGTGAGCACGATAATCGGGACGGAGCTGGTCTCTCTGATTGTCTTGCAGACCTCCCAGCCGTCGACCTCGGGCATCATGATATCGCAGACAACGAGGTCTATGCCCTTGCTCGCCGCAAAGGCGTCAATGGCCTGCCTGCCGTCCGCCGCTTCTATGGTTTCGTGACCCGAATTTTTGAGGAAATCGCATACAAGACGCCTCATTCTCGGCTCATCCTCAGCCACAAGTATTCTGCTCATTTTCTCACCGCCCTCAGTCTGAAATCGGGAACAGGCACATACAGGCGCTCTGTTCCATATTATCCGTAATATTGTATCACAAGCCCCCTTTATAAATCAAGTATTAAAGTATTAAAAAATAAAAACTTGAAAAAATAATTATTTTATAGTATAATACACCATATATACGCCCAAACGGGCCTCAACCCCGTCAGAGAAAAAAGGGCAGTTTTTGTGAAAGGAGAGAGTATGGAAAACCGCGGGTATTTTGATAACAGCGCCACCACTAAACCGTGCCGCGAGGCGGCCGAAGCGGTTATGAACGCAGTCGAAAACGGCTGGGGAAATCCGTCGTCTCTCCACTTCACCGGAAGCGAGGCCGAAAGCATTCTCGAGGATGCCAGAGCGAATGTCGCCGCCGCCCTCTCCTGCAAAAAGGAGGAGATTTATTTCACCTCGGGCGGAACGGAGAGCAACAATCTCGCCGTTTTCGGAGCGGCTTATAAGATGAAGAGATCCGGTAAAAGAATAGTCTCCTCTTCGATAGAGCATCCGAGCGTTGATTCCGCTCTCGATGCGCTCGCATCCGAAGGATTTGAAATAGTAAAAATAAAACCCGACAGATACGGCAGAATTGACGAAAAAGATATTTACGATGCCGTTGATTCGGATACCATTCTCGTCACGATGATGCTCGTCAATAATGAGCTCGGCTCGATATTGCCGGTGAGAAGCATTAAAAAGGCGGTCGCGAGAGCGAAGGCTCCCGCACTGATTCACTGCGATGCCGTGCAGGCCTTCGGCAAAATGCCCGTAAAACCCTCGGCTCTCGGCGCGGATATGGTGACCGTCAGCTCGCATAAGATTCACGGCCCCAAGGGCGCAGGCGCTCTCTATATCAGAAGCGGAGTCAAAATTCAGCCCCGCGCATTCGGCGGAGAGCAGGAAATGAAGATAAGGCCCGGCACTCAGGCGATGCCCGCAATCGCAGGCTTCGGCGCCGCGGCAAAGGCAATCCCCGATCTGAAGCAGAGCCTCGAAAGAGCGGAAAGCTTAAAAGCGTATATGCTCGCAAAATTCGAAGAGAACGGCGGCATAATCATTAACTCCGCGCCCGACGCCCTGCCCTATGTCACGAATATCTCGGTTACCGGCATCAAGTCCGAACCGATGCTCAACTTCCTCTCGTCAAAAGGAATCTGCGTCTCGAGCGGCTCGGCCTGCTCGAAGGGCAAAAAGAGCAGAGTGCTCGCGGAGGCGGGTCTTGAGAACGCGGCTGTCGAAAGCGCGCTGAGAATCAGCTTCTCGAGATTCACGACAGAAAGCGAAATAGATTATCTCGCCGGGATGATTAAACTCGGCCAAAGCGAAATAAGAAAAATCCGCTGATAAGGAACAGACATGAAAGAAGTAATTCTGATAAAAAACGGCGAGCTCGCCCTCAAAGGACTAAACCGCAGAACCTTCGAGGATATGCTCATCAAGAATATGAGACTGCGCCTCAAATCCCTCGGGCAGTTCAATTTTGAGGTTCAGCAGTCAACGATAATGGCGGAACCGCTCAGCGACGGTATCGATCTCGACGAGGCGGCGGAGAGAATCGGCAGGGTATTCGGCATAGCCGCCTATTCGAGAGCCATCGCCTGCGAAAAGGATTTTCAGACAATCCTCAGAAACGCGGCCGATTATCTTGAAGAGGACCTCGAATCCGCATCCACCTTCAAGGTTGAGGCAAAGAGGTCGGATAAGAAATTCCCGCTGACTTCCCCCGAAATCTGCAGGGAGGCGGGCGGTTATCTGCTCGGCAAATTCCCCCATCTTGAAGTTGACGTTCACAATCCCGATATTACGGTCAATATAGAAATCAGAGACACCAGCGCATTCGTCCACGGCAGACAGATAAAGGGCGCGGGCGGTATGCCGACCGGCTCCGCGGGCAAGGCCTGCCTGCTTATTTCCGGCGGAATAGACAGCCCCGTCGCCGGCTATATGATGGCAAAGCGCGGCCTCTCGCTCACTGCGGTTCACTTCGCCTCCCCGCCCTATACCAGCGAAAAGGCGGAGCAGAAGGTGCATAAGCTCCTTGAAAAAGTCTCGATGTTCTCGGGCAGAATAGGTCTCTGGGTGGTTCATTTCACCGAGATTCAGGAGAGCATCAAAGATAACTGCCCCGAGGAAATCTTCACGGTCATTATGCGCAGAATGATGATGCGCGTGGCGCAGATTATCGCGCGGCGCGAGAATGCCGGCGCACTGATTACCGGCGAGAGCGTAGGTCAGGTCGCGAGCCAGACGATGCCCGCAATCGCCTGCACCGACGCGGTGTGTGAAATCCCCGTATTCAGGCCGCTCATCGGCATGGATAAGGATGAAGTGATAGCCATCGCGAGAAATAAGACAGACACATTTGACCTTTCGTTCCTGCCCTATGAGGACTGCTGCACGGTATTCACCCCGAAGCATCCGCGCACCAGACCGACTCTCGACTATGTTGAGAAGGCGGAAGAGGCGTTTGACTGGAAACCGATGGTTGAGGAAGCGGCAAAAACCGCCCGCCTCGTTGTGATAGGATACTGATTATGGCAGTTTGTGAAATTCTTTCGGTCGGCACCGAAATTCTTCTCGGAGACATACTCAATACAAATTCGCAGTATCTCTCCCGCGCACTCGCGGATATGGGAATATCCGTCCTGCGCCATACGACGGTCGGCGACAATCACGCCCGCCTTGCCGAAGCGGTCAGGACCGCGCTCGGCAGAAGCGATATCGTCATCTCTACCGGCGGCCTCGGGCCGACTCCCGACGATATCACCGCGGAGGTCTGCTGCCGCGAATTCGGCTTTGAGCTTGAATTCAACGCGCAGGTCGCCGAAAAAATCAAGAGTTATTTTGCTTCAAAAAATATCGATATGCCCGAAAGCAACCTCAAGCAGACCTATGTGCCGAAGGGCGGAGATGTTTTGGACAATAAAAACGGCACCGCTCCCGGAATGGGAATGAAAAAAGACGGCAAATGCCTGGTGATTCTGCCCGGCCCTCCGCACGAAATGCAGGCGCTTTTCGAAGAGAGCGTAAAACCGTATCTCACCGAATACTCGGGTTATACTATAGTTTCTCATGAAATAAGGACTATGGGTATCGGCGAAAGCTCGCTCGCTGAGCTCTGCTCCGACCTGCTCGAGGCGGAAAATCCGACAGTCGCCCCCTACTGCAAGATAGGCGAGGCC
>CAMUZD010000043.1 GCA_947165115.1 uncultured Clostridia bacterium | reverse complement strand
ATAAGATCATGATTCAGGATTCTTTGCAGCTTCCTCTTCGGCAGCCTTAAGAAGTAATAATTCCGCACAAGTATTATTAAAGCCCGCTTTGGCGGGCTTTATATATTGTAATATATTATTTATAAAATAGAGTATAATTATGTATAAAGAAAACTATCATTCACACACCTATTACTGCGACGGCAAAAACTCACCCGCCGAAATGGCTCAGGCCGCATCTAATCTCGGATTCAATGCTCTTGGTTTTTCGGGGCACGCCTATATTAAAGACTTTGAATGCGACTGGTGCATGACTCCTGAAAACACAGATAAATACATTTCTGAGATTAACAACCTCAAATCCGAATACAGCGGAAGAATGCAGATATACTGCGGCACTGAGCTCGATTATTTCTGCACCGAGGTTCCCGGAAAATATGATTTTACAATCGGCTCGGTCCATTATCTGAATATGGGCGGTGAATACCAGGCAGTTGATTCATCGCTTCGGGAACAGCAGGAAACGGCGGATAATTACTTCGGCGGATCATTGATTGAATATGCTGTTGAATATTACAGGCTGGTTGCCGATGTAATGAATAAGCTGAATACACCTGATATAATAGGCCACTTTGATCTCGTTACAAAATTCAACGAAGGCAACTGCGCTTTCGATACGCAGGATAAGGCTTATAGCGATGCATGGCATAATGCGGTTGACGCACTGCTGCCCTATAATAAGCCGTTTGAAATCAATACCGGAGCTATAGCGCGCGGATGCAGAATAACGCCATACCCCGCCCTTGACATTGCAGATTATATTCATTCAAAAGGCGGATACTTCATCATCACATCCGACTGCCACAATGCAAACTTCCTTGATTTCGGTTTCGATGAAGTTGAACGGGTTTATTCAAAATACAATATCATCAATTTTACCGATTATCTTAATAACAGATAAAAAAGAATCCTCCCTCGCGGGAGGATTTCTGTTATTATTCGGATTGAGAGAAGGTCTCTTCGCTTCCGGATTCGTCAGCTGCCTCTTTTTCCTGAGGGGCCGGTTCGGGCTCGTTCTCTTCGGCATCTGGATCATATTCGCCGGACATAATCTTCAGGAACTCATCTTTTTCAACCTTATCCTTTTTGAGAAGAACGCCTGCAAGAGCATGGAGCTTATCGATATGTTCGGTAAGTATCTTTTCAGTGCGCTCATAAGCCTCGGAGATAATTCGCTCAACCTCTTCGTCTATCTGAGCCGCAACCTGCTCGGAATAATTGCGGACATGGCCGAATTCCTTGCCGAGTAATACCTCGTCATTATCCTGGCCGAAGGAAATAGGACCGATCTTCTCACTCATGCCGTATTTGGTAACCATTTCACGTGCAATTCTTGTAACATTCTGTATATCACTCGAAGCGCCGGTTGAGATATCGCCGAGAATGAGCTTTTCGGCAACTCTGCCGCCCAGGCCGTAAACAAGTCTGTCAAGCAGCTCGTTCTTAGATGTATAGGTCTTGTCTTCATCCGGTCTGTAAAGAGTGTATCCGCCTGCCATACCGCGCGGAATAATCGAAACCTGATGAACTGGATCTGCGTTTTCAAGATAATAAGCGGAAACTGCGTGGCCCGATTCGTGATAAGCAGTGAGCTTTCTCGCCTTTTCGTTCATTCTGTGCGATTTCTTTTCGCTGCCCATCTCAACTTTCAGCGCCGCTTCGTCAATTTCAAGCATAGTGATTGATTTCTTCTCATTTCTCGCGGCGAGAAGAGCGGCTTCATTGAGAAGATTCTCAAGGTCTGCGCCGGTGAAACCGACAGTAGCGTGAGCGATATTCTCAAAATCAACATCGGGAGCAATCGGCTTGCCTTTGGCATGAACTTTAAGTATCTCTACCCTGCCCTTGAGATCTGGATAATTGACGGTAACCTGCCTGTCGAATCTGCCGGGTCTGAGGAGCGCCGGGTCAAGTATATCGGGCCTGTTGGTTGCGGCAATTACTATTACGCCTTCGTTTGCGCCAAAGCCGTCCATTTCGACAAGCAGCTGGTTGAGAGTCTGCTCTCTTTCATCATGGCCGCCGCCCATACCTGCGCCTCTGTGTCTGCCGACAGCATCGATTTCATCTATAAAGATAATTGCGGGCGAGGCTTTCTTTGCCTGGTCAAAGAGGTCTCTGACTCTCGATGCGCCGACACCGACATACATCTCAACGAAATCGGAACCGGAAATCGAGAAAAACGGAACGCCCGCTTCGCCTGCAACAGCTCTCGCAAGAAGAGTTTTACCCGTGCCCGGAGGGCCGACGAGCAGAACGCCCTTGGGAATTCTCGCGCCGAGAGAATCGAATTTATGCGGATCTTTAAGGAACTCGACTATTTCGGTCAGTTCCTCTTTTTCTTCATCGGCGCCGGCAACGTCGGCAAATGTGGTCTTGCGCTTTTCGTCGCTGACTTTCTTTACTCTTGCCTTGCCGAAGGAAATGGTCTTGTTATTCTCATTGCTTATTGTCTGGTTCATCCGCCTGAACATAAACACAAGCATACCGACCATAAGCAGGACCATAATCACAGTCGGAAGTATTGAGAGAATCAATGCGCCGGAAGAACCGGATTCATACATGGCCTTTATGGGCTTATCCGGATTATTGGCGTTATATTTCATTACTCTTTCGTGGACATCGTCCTTGAAAGTCTCAACGCTCGGAACGGTGTATGTATGATATTCTTTGGCATCCTCACCTCTCAGGTGATAAACGAGAGTTCCGTTGCTTTCATTGAGGCGGTATTCATCGACCTTATTCTGTTCAAACAGAAGCTCTATCTGATAATACTCGGGCTTTTCCTTCTTCTGATGGTCTGCGTAATACGAAATACCGAGTATTATAAATATAGGTATAAGAATATAAGGCAGAATCGTAATCAGTTTGTTTTTCTTTGAACTGTTTTTATTATCCAAAAACTCACTCCCCTTTGCTGTATATCTCTTCTTTGAGAACGCCTATATAAGGCAGATTTCTGTATTTCTGAGCGTAATCAAGGCCGTAGCCGACAACGAACGCATCGGGCACTTCGGCTCCCGAATAATCTGCATATAAATCAACCACGCGCCTCTCGGGTTTATCGAGCAGAGTGCAGATTCTGATGCTGGCGGGGTGCCTGTCTTCAAGCAGACTCCTGACATAATTGAGAGTTCTGCCCGAGTCAAGAATATCCTCAACTAGCAGGATATCATATCCCTCAACATTTATATCAAGGTCCTTGACTATTTTTACTACACCGCTGTTATTATTGGTTTTATTCTCGTAAGAGGAAACGCACATAAAATCAATCTCGCAGGGAACGGTAATCTCGCGCATAAGATCGGCCATAAAAATAACCGAACCCTTGAGGATACTGACAAGGAGAAGATTCTTGTCTTTGTAATCCTCGCTTATCTTTTTTCCGAGCTTTGCGGTGATATCATGAAGTTCCTCGGAACTGTAATAAACTTTTTCAATATCGTTTATCATTCGGCGCACTCCTCTAATCTGATTATTATTATCCTTTCGGTTTTATCCGAAACGGCAAATCTCGCATCTATACCGCAACCGTAAGCGCAGAGAATTCCCTTATCATCGCAGATTACGGGAATGCTGTCTCTGATTTCGGGCGGAATCTTTCTCTCATTCTGAATCTTTCTTATCTGCTTTGATACTCCGCGCTTTGAGGGGCGGATGACATCGCCGGGATTTCTGTTTCTTGCGATTACATCACCGCAGATTCTATCATAATCCCCGAAATAAACGGAGAAATCTTTTGAAACATTTTGTGAATTATAATCTGCGGCGGCAACCACAGAAACAGCAATCATATAATTGCCGAAACGGTTGAAGCCTTCTTTGAGAACAATCTCTTCATCCACCGATTTATTTGAAATATCGGGGAATTCAAGTTTTCCCGCTCTTGTGCGGGCGAATCTGCCGTCCGGGAGCTGAACGCTTTTGCCGACTCCCTCCGCGGCATATTTCATAATTATCTTATCTGTTTCGGTGATTGATATCATATCAATATCGCCGCCGATTTCTTTTTTGATTATCTGAGCTATTGCGCGTCTTCTGACAGGAGCCGGAGAAGCGGCAAGCACATCAATATCGTAGCCGTTTTTACCGAGAGATGAGGCGACCGTCTTATCCGCGAGAGATGATAGAAATCTTTCATCCTCAATCAGCGAATCCATGCATCTTGCGGCCGATTTCTCCATACCGGGATTAATTTTCTTAAGCTCGGTAATTACGTTGTGTCTTATTCTGTTTCTGGAATATGCCGTATCGCTGTTGGTGATATCGGTCACATAATCAAGGCCGTTATTTTCGCAGTAAGCAAGTATTTCATCCTTGGAGCAGTTTAACAGCGGTCTTATTATACCATCCCTGACAGCGGGAATTGAGCACAGGCCTTTGAGAGTCGCGCCTCTGGTATAATTGAAAAGAAAAGTCTCGATGCGGTCGTTGAGATTATGAGCCGTCGCAACAAGTCCGTCTTCACCGGCCAGAGAACGGAAATAATCATATCTTATCTTCCGGCCCGCTTCTTCAACAGTCATTCCGTTTTCATTTGCATAGGCAGGAACATCGGCGCGAAGCACATTCAGCCTGACTCCGAGCTTTTCGCAAAGCGCAGAGACAAAAGCCTCATCCGCATCGGCATCTTCTCCCCTGATACAGTGATTGACGTGTGCGGCTTCGATATCAAGAGAATATCTCTCTTTCAGCGAAAGAAGGATATGAAGCAGAGAAACCGAATCACCGCCGCCCGAAAGAGCGACAATTATCTTTTCTCCGCCGGAGATCATATCAAATTTTTCAATAGTCGCGATTACTTTATTATTCATTAAGGTTTTTTTCTAACGGGAGGAACAGAGTATGCTTATCGTCCCAGGCAAAATCGACAGTTCCGACAGAACCGTGTCTGTTTTTGGAAATGATGACAGATACTTTATTAACTTCTGCTGCTTCACTTTCATACTGAGATTCATCATCAGAATTCTCACTACTATAATATTCCTCACGGTAAAGCATCATGACGATATCTGCATCCTGCTCAATTGAACCGGATTCACGAAGATCGGAGAGCTGAGGCCTGTGACTGCCCTTTCCCCTGCCCTCTGTGCCTCTGTTGAGCTGAGCACAGCAGATAACGGGAATATTCAGATCCTTTGCCATATTCTTGAGGCTTCTTGTAATCTCGCTGATTTCATTGACTCTGTTCTCGGCGCGGATCGCGCTTCTGATAAGACCCAGATAGTCAATAATGACGCAGTCAACATTTTTGAGTCGTCTTGTCTTGGCCTTGATTTCGGGAACGGTAATCGCGGATGTATCATCAAAATACAGTTCACAATCTTTAAGAACGGAGGCGGCAGTTACAAGCTGTTCCATATCATCGCGGGTAACATTGCCGTTTCTCATTTTCATGCTGTCCACTCGAGCCTCAGAGCTGAGGACTCTGGCGGCAAGTTGTTCCTTAGTCATCTCGAGAGAGAAGAAAAGAACCTTTCTCTTACCCTGAACTGCGACATTTCTTGCAATATTAAGAGCAAAGCTCGTTTTACCCATAGCAGGTCTCGCGCCGATTATGATGAGGTCGGATCTGTTGAGGCCTGTGAGTTTCACATCAAGTTCGCTGAAACCGGTTGTATAGCCCTTATATAATTCTTTATCGGAGCCGGTAAGATTCTTGATGGATTCAAATACAGAACCGATTGCAATATCATAAAGCTTTTCTGGCTCATCCTTGGCCTTGCCCTGACGCAGATTATAAATCTTCTGCTCAACATCATCGAGAAGAGTATCAATCGGAGTATCCTGATCGGAAGCCTTTTCCATAGTATCCGAACAGATAGTTATGAGAGTGCGAAGATAGTATTTCTCCTTTACTATCTTTGCATAGGCCTCTGCGTTTTCTGTGGAGGGCACTGCTTTGGCGAGATTGAAAAGGTATTCCCTGCCTGCAGCTCCGTCAAATACTTTATCTGCAACAAGTATATCGAGAACAACAAGCACATCTATATTTTTATTCTCCGCCTCAAGAGACATCATGACTTTGTAGATACTCTGATGTTGGGGACGGTAAAAATAATCGGGTGAATTGATATGAACCATTACAGAGCTCAGACAGGCCGGATCTCTGAGAATACAGCCGAGAACAGCCTGTTCCGCTTCGGCGCTCCACGGCATTTCGACGCCGTTTAATGTGATTAAATCGTTTTCGGGCATATTATTCTCCTACGCTGACAAATAATGAGGCGGAAATACCGCTGTAAACTTTTACTTCAACCGGATATACGCCAAAGGATTTGATATCCTCGACCGCAACCCTTTTCTTATCGATATCGATTCCGAGCTGCTTTGAAATAACTTCGGCAACATCCTTAGCAGTGACCGAGCCGAAAAGCTTTCCGTTGGCGCCGGCTTTTGCGGTAAGTTTCAGGGTTTTGCCCTCAAGCTTCTTTGCAATTTCCTTTGCCTCGGCAATCTCGGTTTCGATTTTATGCTTCTGAGAAGATTCTCTGTTTTTAAGTTCGCTGATAGCCTGCGAATTGGCTTCAACTGCAAGCTTGCGAGGAAGCAGATAGTTTCTGCAGTATCCGTCGGAAGCGTTGACCATTTCTCCTTTTTTCCCCAATCCTTTAACATCCTGTGTCAAAACGACTTTCATAATCAATTCTCCTTAACCGGTATTTTATCAAGCTCGGAAATGAGCAATTCTTTTACTTTTCTAATATCGGAATCCTTTATCTGGCAGGCCGCCATTGTCTGATGCCCGCCGCCGCCGAGAGCTTCCATAATAAGCTGAACATTTACTTCGCCCATACTTCTTGCGGAAACACAAGCGCGTGAATTCTCCTCATAGAGAACAAACGATGCTTTTATTCCGGAAACGCGAAGCATTTCGTCGGCAGCCTTTGAAGCGACCAGTCGTATTTTATCAATATTTTCTTCGACTGAAGAAATTGAGTAAATATCTTTATATGTTGCCGAATCATATATAACTTTATTGATCATTTTGCTCGTCTCGGGATCGCTGCAGAAGAATTTGCTGACCTTCAGCGTATCGGCGCCGCAGGATTTCAGATAAGCGGCAGCTTCAAACGTGACCGTGCTGGTTCTTAGAACGAACTCCTTAGTATCAAGCATAATTCCGGCGAGCAGAGCGTTGGCAACACTTTCATATATTCTGTCGCCTTTATTCATCTGCTGAATAAGCTCAGTTACAATCTCGCAGGCGGAAGAAGCATTCGGATTGTGGATGAAAAGATACTTTTCAATTTCAGTTCCGGGAACAAGCCTGTGATGATCGATAATAACTGTCTTTTTGCAGGCTTTGAAAACTTCTGATCCATCGCAGATTGAGGGCACATGCGTATCCGTGAGAATAAACAATGATTTGGGAGTTACCCAATCAAGAGCATCCTGCTCGCTCAATATAATATCGCCGAGCTCGGATGAACGGATAATATCTGCCGTATTCTGAGCAAGAGACAGATTTTCATTGAGAATAATTCTGGCCGGCTTTCCAAGGACGCTACAGATATACGCGGCTCCGAATGCAGCTCCGAGGCAGTCATAATCAGCGCCCCTGTGGCCGGTGATAAATACTCTGTCTGCTTTTTCGATTTCATCGGTAAGCTGCCTCGCCCAGAGCTTTATCTTGATTTTATTCTTTTTATCTGCGCTCTTTGAAACGGCTCCGAAGAAATTGTAATTCCCGTCCTGCTGTAAGACGGCAACCTGGTCTCCGCCTCTGCTGATTGCAGTATCGAGGGCTTTGCGGGCGCTCTTTTCGGCATCCTTGATAGTTTCGCCGGATGAAACGCCGAGCGAAAGCGTGACCTGCATGTTTTTCTCTTTATATGTGCAGTTTCTTACGCTGTCGAGCACCGAAAATTTATCGGCAATCATTTCATCGATATTTGATTTCTCAGTTACCATCATCAGGCGGTCTTCGCTGATTTTCTTGACAACCGTGTTGAATTTATCCGCCCAGTCATAAATCATACCGAGGACCTTGCCTGAAAGCTCCGCCTTTTCGGTATCGCGCGAAAGATAGGGATTATCATCAATATTATCCGTCTGCGCAATAATCACATGCGGAATACCTTTTAGATACTTTGACTCAGTCTCCTTGAGTTCGGTATTGTCAAAGAACTTATACACTGTATAATACGCGCCGTCCTTATGATATTTGACGCTGTCAACGAGAAAATACTTATCATTGACGAGAGCGTAATTATTGAAATCAATATCAAAATCAGTGCCGAAAATCTCTTTGATATCGGACATCTGAGTAATATCGGATTTGATATCGGCTCTGAACAAATCATTTGCCCATTTGATAAAGCCGTCCTTATCGCAGACGCATACGGGAACGGGCATATTGGAGAGAACCTTGCTGTCGGTATAATCAAGCTTTTTCGCAGTATAAGAAAGCATTCTTCTGTATCTGTATTTGGCGGAAAAGAGCCTGATGAAACCGAACAGCAGCACTGCCCCGAATATTATGCCTTCAATAACGGCCGTTTTCTTATCTCCGAAATAAAACGCAGTCATTGCCGTGAATGCGGCGGCACACACAGCGATAAGAAAAACAAACACTCCGTCATAATGAAAGCCTTTGAATTTCATTTATACCTCCATGATTACAGGAAGAATAATCGGATTGCGCTTGGTCTGATCATAGACGAATTTCGATACGGCGTCCTTGACCTTGCCCTTTATGGCATTTATATCCGAAATATTGGAATAGTAACAGTTCTCAAGAGCCTTCTCGGCAACACGCCTTGCGCTCGCGAGAAGCTCCTCGGATTCCTTGACATAAACGAATCCTCTTGAAAGAACCTCCGGTCCGGAAATAAGCTGACCGGTCTCATAATCGAGAGAAGCGGTGACGACAATGATACCGTCCTCGCTCAGATGCTTTCTGTCTCTGAGAACAACCGAACCGACATCGCCGACGCCCGAGCCGTCAACAAAGACCTTGCCCGCCTGAACGGGAGCGGCGGCCTTCATACTCTCATTTGTCAGCTCAACAACCTGCCCGTTATCGCCGATAAAGATATTCTTTGAGGGAATACCCATAGCCTCGGCGAGGCCCGCATGCTTTCTCAGATGCTTCTGCTCACCGTGAACCGGAATGAAATACTTCGGCTTGACGATACCCATCATCAGCTTGAGCTCTTCCTGGCAGGCGTGGCCCGAAACATGGACATCATACATTTTCTCATATATGACGGTCGCACCGAGCTTCATAAGCTCATTGACAACATTTCCGACTGTCTTTTCGTTACCGGGAATGGGAGTCGCAGATATAA
>CAMUZD010000042.1 GCA_947165115.1 uncultured Clostridia bacterium | reverse complement strand
GTTGATGTCAGCGAACTCGCGACCCGGCAGGCGAAGGCGAATGCAGAAAGAAACGGCCTCGCGGATAAGATGGATTTTCTGACCGCGGATGTGTTTGACCTGCTTCCCTCGCTCGAAAAAGAGGGCGGAAAGCCTTATGATTTCATTATCCTTGACCCGCCCGCGTTCACAAAGAGCAGAAAGACCGTAAAATCGGCGGAGCGCGGTTACAAGGAGATTAATTACAGGGCGATGAAACTCCTGCCCCGCGGCGGATATCTCGCCACCTGCTCCTGCTCGCATTTCATGAAGAGCGAGCTGTTTGAAAAAATGCTCGTCTCCGCCGCGGCGGATGCGGGAGTTCAGCTCAAGCAGATTGAGGTGCGCAGGCAGTGCTGCGACCATCCTGTTCTGTGGAATGTTCCCGAAACGGACTATCTGAAATTCTATATTTTCCAGGTGATTTAAGATGTTTTACGACAACTGGCTCGAATATATAAAGGATGACGCGCTTATCACGAAGGTTGCGATACCCGGCGCGCATAACTCCGGCACAAAGGGCATGAATTACACCGCCTGCTGTCAGGACGGCACGCCGTTTGACCAGTATCGCTTCGGAGTGCGTAAATTCGGCATCCGCCTGAGCCAGAAAAAGAATAAACTATATATAGCCCACGGCATAATGAAAGGCATGAGCGCCGACGAAGCCTTTTCTTATTTCGGCGAGATTGTAACGAATTTCAATGATTTCTTCATCCTCGATGTCAGAGCTTATCAGAAGCAGACGATCGGTCCCTTCACGCTTTCAAACACCTCCGACCCGGAGCTCGTCGACGAGCTTATTGAAAAATATCTCGATCCTGAGAAATACGCGCTGACCGATATTCCCGACCTGAAGGCGCTGACTCTCGGCGAAATAAGAAAAAGCGGAAAGAAATATGTGATTCACCACGCGGAAGAGTTATATAAATACAGCCGCGACATAAAGCTGCTCGAGCCCTGGGATCCGGTCGTATTCGGCCTGAAACCCGAAAAATTCGCGAAGGAGAGCCTCAATTATCTCAGGGAGCTCGAAAGCGAGGGTTTCTTCTGGTTCCAGTCCCAGCAGACTCCGAATTTAGGCACGGAAAACGGCCTCAAATGGCCGCGCGCCCTCGATGAGGAAGACAGGATCTATTTTCCCCAGATGATAACCGATATCGCGGAGGATCCGCTCCTGCTCGACAAGGTCAATATCATTGCGGGCGATTTCATGACGAGGGACCACATGAAAACGAATTACATCCTCTGGCTCAATCTGCTTAAAGATATTGTGAAACCCGAGCTCAGAGATGAATACGCAGACGCGATAGGCAAAAGGATTTGAGGTGCATTATGGCTTACAGTTCAATGATAATCGGTCACGCGACCCTTGATACGAATACCGACCATCTCGGCAACACCGTTCATATAGTCGGCGGCGCGGTTGTTTATTCCTCCGCATCCGCTTACGCTCTCGGGCACAAGGTGCTCGCGGTCACGAAGCTCCCCGAAAAGGATATGGACCGCCTGGAGCAGTTCACGATTCCGAGAGAGGATATAATTGTTCTCCCGAGCGAAAAGAGCACGGAAATCACGAATATTTACCACACCGCCGATAAGGAGAGACGCACCTGCACCTGCACTTCAAAGGGCGATCCTTTCAAAGCGTCCGATATTCCGCAGGCGGATGTCAGCATTTATCATCTGGCCGGCCTTGTCTACGGCGATTTCGATACCGAAATGATAAAGACGCTCTCAAAGAGAAAACCCGTCGCCCTCGATGTTCAGGCGATGCTCAGGCATGTTGCTCCCGACGGCGCGATGTTCTTTGAGGACTGGGCGGATAAGAAGGAATGCCTGCCCTGCATAACTTATCTCAAGACCGATGCCGCCGAGGCGGAGATTCTCACGGGCTGTTCCGACCGCAAAGAAGCGGCGAAGCATCTCTATTCCTGGGGTGCGCGTGAAATTATGATTACCCATAATACCGAGGTTCTGATTTATGACGGCAAAGAGTTTTATACCTGCCCGATAAAGTCGAGAAATCTCAGCGGCAGAACCGGCAGGGGCGACACAACCTTCGCCGCATACATAAACGAGAGACTGAATTCGCAGATACCCGACGCGCTTCTCATGGCGACGGCGACCGTCTCTCTGAAGATGGAGACTCCCGGTCCGTTCAAGGGCACGAGAGCCGATGTCGAAAACTACATAAAAGAACTGTATTGATTTTTGCGAAACCTGCGAAACGGAGGTGAGAGAGTGGATAACAGACCGAAAGCAGAGCCCGGTCAGGCGGGCGAGGATATGATAATCGGCAGAAACGCCGTGCTCGAAGCGATAAAGAGCGGCAGGGAAATAGACACCGTCTATGTCGCGAAGGGCGAGAGAAACGGCTCGGTCGGAATGATAATCGGCAAGGCGCGTGAGAGCGGGCTTGTGATAAAGGAAACGGACCGCAGGAAACTCGATGCCATGTGCGGTGGTGCGAATCATCAGGGAATTGCCGCGAGAGCGGCCGCGCATGAATATGCCGATATTGAGGATATGCTGGCGATTGCCCGCGAAAAGGGCGAGGAGCCGTTCCTGATAATTCTCGATGAAATCGAGGATCCGCACAATCTCGGCGCGATTATCCGCTCGGCCGATGCCTGCGGGGCGCACGGGGTTATAATTCCGAAGCGGCGCGGCGCGGCTCTGACCTATGTGGTCGGCAAGGTTTCCGCCGGCGCGATAGAATATGTCCCGGTGGCGAGAGTTCCGAATCTCGCCCGAACGATAGACGAGCTTAAGGAAAAGGGCTTCTGGATTTACGGTGCCGATATGAACGGCGAGCGCTGGGATACGCTCGATTACGGCGGCGCCGTCGCCCTCGTCATAGGTAATGAGGGCAAAGGCATGAGCCGTCTGGTCAGGGAAAAATGTGATTATATCGTGTCTCTCCCGATGAAAGGCAAAATAAATTCTCTCAACGCATCCGTCGCTGCGGGAATTCTGATGTATGAAGTTATAAAACACAGGTGAGGTGAAGGTAATGAGTGATTATGTAAAACCCGATACAAATGATGAAGAGCTCGAAAAAATACTCGGCGAGGTGCTCGGCGACACGGACTCTGCGGAGGATAAGCCCTCCAAGGAATGGTCGCTCGACGATATCGACCGCCTTATAGCCGAAGAGAGCGGCGGGGAATTCACTCCCGCCGAGAAAAAGGAATCCGCGGCAGACAGGCTCGAAAAGATGCTTGCGGGCAGCGAATTCGACGAGGGTATGTTCACCCTTAAAACAGATACGGATGAAGAGCCCGAGGAGGAAATCCCCGAGCCGACCGACATATTCTCCGGCAGCGAGGTTTCCGGTCAGGAGAAATTCTTCGAGGATGAGGGTGACGGTTTTGACCCGTTTTCATTTGAGATGGAGACGGTCGTTATGCCCGATGCCGTGCCTGAGCCGACCGAAATCAAATACTCGAACCATACCGAAAAGCCCGAGCCTCTTCCGCCGACTATAGGCGAAAGCAGGGAAGAGGATGAGGATAAGCCCAAGATTGACTTCCGCAAGAAGTTCTTCGAGAAGCTCAGGCCCGAGGATATTCCGCTCCCCGAAGAGGAGGAGAAGGAGCCCGAGTTCCCGAATGACAAATCGGGTATAGTCGTTAAAAAAGGCGAATCCGACAGCAAAGAGGATCTTGAGGGTATGCCTACCCTGATGGCCGCCGAGGATGCCGCGAATAAGAAGTTCGACGAGGAAAAGACAAAGATTATTCCTCTGCCCGGCAGAACCGAAAAGAAAGAGGAGCCCGGCGAAATCAATGTTGAGGGTCAGATTATCCTCACCGATTTCGTAGATGTTCCCGCAGAGGCCGTTCCGAATCAGTCGAGCGAAGACGATGTGGAGGAGAACCTCAACAAGAAACGCAAACAGAAGGCAAAGAAATTCAAAATTGACAATATCGATGAGGAATTCGGCGAAGGATTTGAAGAGCTGAGCGAAGACCTGCCCCTTGCGGACACTCCCGAAGAAGCGGCTCCCGAAGAGGATGACGCGGGTATGTCGCTGGTTGAAGCAATCGGCGAATACAATGAGCCCGGTGAGCGCAACAGGATTCACACCCGCCTGACCGAGAGAGTCAAGGTCACCATGCATTCCGCAGTGCTTATGGGCGTGGTCGAAGGCGCTCTGCTTCTCATCGCGATTATCAGTACACTGGTGCGCGCGGACGTATTCTCATCATCCCTTTTCGGTCCCGAGAGCGTGATTATGTGCGTTGTCAACGCCCTGCTTATAATCGTTGCCGTCGTGCTTGATTCCACAAGATTTTTCGATACCTTCACCCAGACCGTCAAGGGCAGGCTCAGCGGCAATTCCGCGACCGTGATAGCGGTTGTGGTCGCCCTTATCGAGAATACCCTCGCGGCTGTAACGATAGACAAGGGAGCTTATCCCGTATTCGGCGCAATAGCCGTTTTCGGACTGCTTCTCAATAAAATCACCGATGTAATCGACGCGCGCAGGATTCTTGATAATTTCTCGGTCTGCGCTTTCAGCTACGACCATAATATGTATGCGGTTCACCAGTTTGACAATGAGAGCGAAGTCTTTGAGCTCGGCAGAGGTCTGCTGATGGGCGACGCGAAGATTTATTATTCCTCAAATATTGCCTTCCCCTCCGATTTCGTCAAGAATTCCGAGAGCGAGCAGGATAATGAAAAATGGACCAAGGTCATGATTGTCGCCTCGGTGGTTGCCTCGCTCATCGCGGGAGTTGTCGTGGGTATAGTCAAGCAGGAGTTTATGGCCTTCTTCGCGGCATTCACCGCCGCAATCTGCCTGAGCGCCCCGATTTTCGGCAGATTCATTCCCTCGTTCATCTCCTTCGTTTCAAATAAGCGCCTCAACAGAGAGGGCTCGATGATAGCGAGTCTCGACACGGCCGACGCCGTATCCCAGGCGAACGCCGTCGTCCTCGATTCGGCGGATATATTCGACCGCAAGAACTGCACTATGCACGGCATGAAGGATTTCAAGTGCATGCGCATGGATGTCGTGCTTCTCTACACGGCCGCGATGGTCATCAAATCGGGCGGTCCGCTCAGAGAGTGCTTCGAGCAGGTTGTTGACAGCAGAGCCGATCTCCTTCCGCCCGTGCGCGAGCTCGTCTATGAGGATAAGATGGGCATTTCCGCGAGAATCTACGAGCAGAAGGTGCTCCTCGGCAACAGGAATATGCTCGTTCATCACAATATCAAGGCGCCCGACAAGGCGTATGAAGACAGATACGCGCACGACGGCAGAAAGGTTATCTACCTCGCCGTCAATGAGCAGCTTGCAGCGATGTTCGTAGTCAGCTACAGCGTTGACGAGAATATAAAGAACTATCTCAAGCAGCTTGAGAATAACGGAATTCAGATACTTGTCCGCACAAACGATGTCAATGTAACGGAGAACCTGATTTCGGAGAGCTTCGGCCTTAATCCCGACAATTTCAAGATTCTCTCGTCCGTCGCGGGCAGACTCTATAAGCGCAGGAAGGATTCGGTCACCGACCGTCTGCCTGCAGGAATAATCCACGACGGCGGCGCATTCTCGATGCTCAAGGCGATGGCTACCGCCTGCTCGATGGCCGCAAAGAACAGAATCGGTATCTTTATGCAGATTGCCGCGATGGTTCTCGGCGTGGTCCTCACCGTTGTTTCGGGCATTGCGGGAGAGGGCGGAATCACAATTCTCTGGGCAGTGCTGATTATGCTGCTCGAAGCCGCCGGTATCGCCGGAACGATTCTGCTCGGCAGGAAATAATAATTAATATCCGCCCGCCGGAAAGCGGGCGGTAAATATTGAATTCAGGAGATGCAAAATGAAGAAAGCAACGTGCGTTGTTCTTACTCTGATAATAATTGCGCTTTGCGCGATGCCTGCGTTCGCGCAGAAGCAGGATTATCCGGTTATAATCGTCAGCGGATATTCTTCCGGAAATCTTTATGAAAACTACGGCACCGATTCGCAGAAAACCATCTGGCCCTTCGGCGTCGGCGACGCTCTCGGTCAGACATTGAGGGATTTCCCGAATTTCATCAGATGCCTCGCGGCGTTCCTTCTCGGAAACGGCGCTCCTCTGGGAGTTACCGTTGCGGTCGGCGGAGAGATAATCCTCGAGAAGATGTATACGAATCCCGACGGCTCGTCAAAATACGATATCGTCCATTATCCCAATGACCCCGCGATTTCGAGCTACGGTTATCTGCTCGACAACGCTCCCGATGAAATCAACGAGCCCGAATTATGCGCTTACTGCGCCGAAAAAACCGGCAGAGACAACGTGTTCCTCTTCCAGTATGATTTCAGGATGGGCGCATATGACTGCGCGCAGGAGCTGAACAGATACGTAAAGGATGTAATAAATTTCACCGGCTGCAGGAAAGTCAATATTTTCGGCATGAGCTACGGCGGATTCATCACCGGCGCCTACCTCTCTCTTTTCAAAGATACGGCACCCGTAAATAATGCGACTCTCGATGTCCCCGCCCTCGGAGGCACCTCCTTCACACGCAGATTCTTCCTCGGAGAGACCGAATTCTGCACAAGGAGCCTCATAGCCCTCGCCGAGAGCTTAATCGGAGCGGAAACGAATCTCGCTCCCGTTCTGCGCAATCTTGATTTAAGCCGCCTTGAGCCGGTTGTTGAAGCTTTTCTCAAAGAAATCAGGGAAATGCCACTCACCTGGGGCAGTCTCTGGGATCTGCTGACTCCCGAGGATTATACCGAGCTCAAGCCGATGTTCCTCGATAAGAAGGCAAACAGGGAGATAATCAGGAAGAGTGACATCATCCACTATAACGTTATGAAGAATTACCGCAGCAACTTCCTCGCCTGTATGAAGCGCGGAATAAATGTTTCGATAATCTGCAATTATGTGGATTATACTGCTTTCGGCGGCGAAAAACTCGCCGATATGCTTCTCGACGCCCGGAGGACGAGCGGAGCAGTCTGCTCAGATGCCGAAAAATGTTTCCCCGACAGCTATAAGCCCGCTTACACGGTCTGCGCGAACAGAAGCCACAGGCATCTTGCCCCCTCGATGCAGATAGACGCCACGAGCTGCTATCTGCCTGAGCACACCTGGTTCATCAAGGATGAATATCACGGCTGCTACGCCAAGGATCCATACGGCTTCAGCCTTGTGAAGACTCTGCTCTTCGCAGATAAAAGAATGAATGTCCGCTCGGACAAGGCGTATCCGCAGTTCAACTACTCGAGAGCGCCCTACAGAAGCGTTGCCGCCGATTTTTCGGACTGCGCCCCGGGCTATATCAATAAAGACGGAAGTCTCGTTATCACCAATCTCTCGGAGAAATCGGCCGTCGTCATACTCGATGTAAAGCTGAATTCCGTCAGACTGAAGCTGCCCGCAGTCAGAGCGGTTGCTCCCGGAAAAACCATGACGCTCGGCTGCCCGGATAATATTCCCGCCGGTCACAGCACGCTGACGGTGTATTATATCAAGCCGGCCCTCGGCAGAGATATATATCATCGGACGATTGATTTTGTTTCATAAAAATCATATTGTGCTAGGGTAACTGCATATGAAAACTCGCAGGATTCTTTCCTGCGAGCTTATTTTTATTTGTATCGTTTTTTTAGGCGTGCTTTTTCATATGCATTGTTAAGATCCTTTATCCTTTTTTTGTCTGAATCGGGTGTTGTGAAAAGTGAGGTAACTGCCGCTATTAAAAAGGGAAAAGCACCAGCACCTCCAAATAAGATTAGCACCCATCTAACATTCAGAGTTTCTTCCATATTCAATCCCAGCAAAAGCATTCCAATAAATATTAAAGCAATAATTAAAGATATAATAAACGCTATTAGTTTACCTTTTCTTATTCTCTTTTTTATATTGGTATAATCTGAAGTGTATCGGTTATATAGTTCTTCTTCTGACAGTTCGGATTCTTGTGTTCGACTGTTTCCTGAATTATAGATTTTAATCACAGAATTATTAATTGTGCTGTTTGAAATTGCGCCTTCTATCGCTTTTTCTACAATATAGGGTGTTCCGCAAAACTCACAAACAGCGGCATCCTTTTCATTATCAACAGAGAGTATTGCTCCGCAATTAGGACATTTTGCTTCAACTAACTGCATTTTAATTCCTCTTTTCAATTATTTAACAGTTTAATTATAAATTTGGCACCCGCAAGTGTCAAGAGCTTATTTACAAATTATTCCTTTACATTTATCATATTCTATTATATAATATATAATTGATAAATTATGATTTCTGTGAGAAAGGAAAGGCAAAGACGCCTTGCTTGATTTATGTTACAGTTTGAAGAATTAAGACTTGCGCTGACCGATTACGCCGAGAAACTCAAGCAGCTCGGTGAGGCGCTCGGCATCGAAAAAATGAGCGCCGAGGCGGTGGATCTCGAGAAGCAGACCGAGGCCGAGGGCTTCTGGAACGATGTTGAGAATTCGCAGAAGGTTCAGCAGAGAATCACCCAGCTCAAAAATAAAATCAAGGCCTATGAGAATCTCTCGGCCGAGTATGACGATGCGCTCGTTCTTATCGAGCTCGCCGACGAGGCGGAGGATCTCGATATGTTTGACGAATGCAAAGAGGCATCCGATAACTTTGTGAAAAAGCTCGAGGATATGACGCTCAGCACCCTGCTCTCGGGCGAATATGACAACAGCCCCGCCATCCTCACCTTCCACGCGGGCGCCGGCGGAACCGAGGCGCAGGACTGGAACCAGATGCTCGTTCGCATGTATCAGCACTGGGCCGAAAAACGCGGCTTCTCGGTCAGCATGATAGATTTCCTCGACGGCGATGAGGCGGGCCTCAAATCCGCCGTTCTGCGTATCGAGGGCGAGAACGCTTACGGCTACTTGAAGGGCGAAATGGGCGTTCACCGCCTTGTCAGAATTTCCCCGTTCGACGCTTCGGGCAGAAGGCACACTTCGTTTGCCTCCCTTGAGGTTATGCCCGAAATTGATGACACGGTTGAGGTTGAAATCAATCCCGATGATCTTAAAATAGATTATTACCGCTCGAGCGGCGCCGGCGGACAGAAGGTCAACAAGACCTCGTCAGCCGTCAGAATTACGCATATTCCGACCGGCATCGTCTGCGCCTGCCAGGTTGAGAGAAGCCAGCATCAGAACAGGGAAGTCGCCATGAAGATGCTGCGCTCAAAGCTCATCGAAATCAAGGAGAGAGAGCATCTCGACAAGATAGGCGATATCAAGGGCGAGCAGAGGGAAATTGCCTGGGGCAGCCAGATTCGCTCCTATGTCTTTATGCCCTACACCCTCGCCAAAGACCACCGCACCGGCTATGAAATGGGTAATATTCAGGCTGTTATGGACGGCGACATCGACGGATTCATTAACGCATATCTTAAAATGGAGTCATTGAAGAATAAATGAAACGGTTTTTCGATTTCTTCGCGAGCTTAATACTGCTGATTATCCTCTC
>CAMUZD010000041.1 GCA_947165115.1 uncultured Clostridia bacterium | reverse complement strand
GTCGCCGAAAAGAAGTATTCCGAATCTGCCGTTTGAATTGAATTTCAGCATATAATTCACCACATTCCCGGGAAGAGATAAAACAGTTCCCTATTATCTGTTTAATTATAACACATTATAATATAATATTGCAATAATAAAAATACTTGTTAAAAGCGGACGTTTGTGATAGTATAATCGGGTAAGAAAAACTGCGGAAAGTGAAAGAAATGCCGAGAATAATTCATCTTGAAATAACCGAAGAATATAAAAGTATAAAGATATTTACCTTTCTGAAATATAAGAGGGGTTTTTCGACCAAACTCATCCGCACTCTGAAAAACACGGAGAACGGAATCCTTCTCAACGGCAAATTTGCCCGCACGGTCGATTTGCTTAAGGCGGGGGATAAGCTGACGGTTTCAATTCCCGATGATGAATCTGCTCCCGCTCCCGCCGAGAGCGAAATTGACGTGATTTATGAGGATGATGATTTGTTAATCATAAACAAGTCGCCTTATATGGCGATGCATCCGACTCATAATCATCAGGGGGATACGCTCGCGAACGCGGTCGCTTCGCACCTCGCGAAAGCCGGAAAATCCTGCACTTTCAGGGCCGTCGGCCGCCTTGATAAAGGAACATCTGGGCTTGTGGTCTGCGCTCTGAATCCGCTCGCCGCGAGCAAGCTGAACGGTAAAATCAAAAAGGAATATCTCGCAATAGTGAAGGGTGTTCCGGAAAAGAGCGGAACTGTCGATGTCCCGATTTACCGCCCCGACCCGATGAAAACCCTGCGCACCTGCTCCTATGAAAAAGGGGTGGAGAGCGCAGTAACACACTGGGAGCTTGTCGATGCGCATGAGGACAGATCGCTCATCCGCCTGCGGCTCGAAACGGGCAGAACACATCAGATAAGAGTTCACATGGCTCATATCGGGCATCCGCTCGCGGGCGATTCGTATTACGGTGATTTTCTGCCGGAATACGGCCATCAGCTGCTACACTGCGAAAAAGTGGAATTCACCCATCCCGTCACGGGAGAATCTGTCGAATTCACCGCCCCTGCGCCGGCGGAATTCCGTGATTGTATGGATAAATCAGATGTATAAAAATACACACATTATTCTTAATTTTCAAATACGCCTTGACTTTATTCTTTTATAAATGTATAATATGCGCGTATTTCATTATACGGGAGTTATTTCTCCCAAAGTATTACGGAGGTCAATTATGAAAACTTTAATCAGAGTTCTTGCGGTAGTTACCGCTCTTATTCTCGCTCTCGGCTGCCTCGCTTCCTGCGGAGCAAAGACCGAAGACGGCACAACCGCTGAAAATGCATCCGAAAACGCGGCAGAAGCAAAGCTCACTGCCACAGACGGCGTTCTTGTTATGGCGACCAACGCTTCCTTCCCTCCCTATGAATTCATAGGGGATGACGGCGAATTTGCAGGCATCGATGTTGAAATCGCAGGCCTTATCGCCGAGAAACTCGGCCTCAAGCTTGAGATTCAGGATGTTGAGTTCGGTTCAATCATCGGCGGCGTTCAGTCCGGCAAGTTTGATATGGGTATGGCCGGTATGACGGTTACCGACGAAAGAAAAGAGAGCGTCAATTTCACCGCCACCTATGCTACCGGCGTTCAGTCCATCATCGTTAAGGAAGACAGCGAAATCAAGAGCTTCGACGATTTCTTCAATGAAGACGGCACTGTCAAGGATATCAAGATCGGCGTTCAGCAGGATACCACAGGCGACATCTACTGCTCCGATACCGTTGAAAACGGCGGCGTGGGCGAAGATCATGTCACTCAGTTCAAGACCGGCAACGACGCTGTCCAGGCGCTTGTTTCGGGCAAGGTTGACGCTGTTATCATAGATAACGAGCCCGCAAAGTCCTATGTTGAAGTCAACAAGGGTCTGACAATTCTCGATACCGCATATACCGAGGAAGAATACGCAATTTGCGTATCTAAGGATAATACCGCTCTGCTTGAGGCAATTGACGGCGCACTCGCATCGCTCAAGGCCGAGGGCAAAATTGACGAGATTAGCGGCAAGTATATTGCAAAATAAAAAGTAAGTTTATATCTGATGCGGATGACGGTCCGTCATCCGCTTCGTTATTTGTGAGGAGTTCCTGTTATGAAAGAATGGTTTGCCGATCTTACACAACAGTTTGAATTGAATTTCATTACCGGTGACAGATGGACCTGGCTGCTTGAAGGTTTCAAGATGACTCTTGTCATCACCTTCTTTGCCACTCTGCTCGGCATCGCCATCGGCGTAGTTATTGCGACCGTGAGGTCAAGTTATGATAAAAACAAGGAGTCGATGAAGAAAAAGGGAGGCTTCGGTTACCGGATTCTGTCATTTTTCAACGGTCTGTGCGGCCTTTATCTGACCGTAATCCGCGGCACACCCGTTGTCGTTCAGCTTCTTATTATGTATTTCATCATCTTCGCCTCTTCGACCAACAGCACCATGGTTGCGGTTATATCCTTCGGAATAAATTCCGGAGCCTATGTCGCTGAAATATTCCGCGGCGGTATCATGAGCGTTGACAAAGGGCAGTTTGAAGCTGGCAGAAGCCTCGGTTTCAACTATATCCAGACTATGCGCTATATCGTAATTCCGCAGATGTTCAAGATAGTTCTGCCGATGCTCTGCAACGAGTTCATAGTTCTTATTAAAGAGACCTCAATAGCCGGCTATGTCGGTATCCGCGATCTAACCAAGGCGGGCGATCTCATCCGCGGGCGCACTTTCTCGGCTTTTATGCCGCTTATCGCGGTGGCGCTCATCTATCTCGCGGTTGTTATCATTTTCACAAAGCTGGTAAAGAGACTCGAGAGGAGGCTGCGCAACAGTGACCACTGAGAAAAAAGCACTTGTAAAAGTTGACGGCCTCTATAAGTATTTCGGCAGCAACAGGGTTCTGCGCGGCATTTCCGCGGAAATCGACAAGGGCGAGGTTGTTGTTGTCATCGGCCCGTCCGGTTCGGGCAAGAGCACTTTCCTGCGCTGCCTGAATCTGCTCGAAGAGCCCACCTACGGCGAGGTCTGGCTCGAGGATAAACTCGTGACACCCGTCGATCCGTATCTTCACGCGGACGTTATCGAATTATCAAAGACCTATCAGAAACTTTTCGCTCAGCATAAATCCGCTCATCCCGGCGCAAGCGACGAGAGCATAAAGGAAGAGCTGATCAAAAAGATAAAAGTTGAAGATCTGCTCCACGAAAAGCATGAGGGCAAGGCCTATAAATCGCTGATGAAAAAGATTTATGATGAGAATTATATCAACATAAATCTCGCGAGGCAGAAAATCGGTATGGTTTTCCAGCAGTTCAATCTGTTTGAGAATCTTACCGTAATTGACAATATCACGCTCGCTCCGATGAAACTGCTCAAAATGAGCAAAGAGGACGCGACAAAGAAGGCAAATGAACTGCTTGAGAGAATCGGGCTTCTCGATAAGGCGGATGCCTATCCGGTTCAGCTCTCAGGCGGCCAGAAGCAGAGAATAGCGATAGTCCGCGCTCTCGCGATGGATCCCGATGTGCTTCTGTTTGATGAGCCCACCTCCGCACTCGATCCCGAGATGGTCGGCGAGGTGCTCGATGTTATGAAGGAGCTCGCAAAATCGGGAATGACGATGGTTGTCGTCACCCACGAAATGGGTTTCGCCAAAGAAGTTGCCTCCCGTGTGATTTTTATCGATGAAGGCGTGATTATGGAAGAGAATACTCCGGAAGAATTCTTCTCAAATCCGCAGAATCCGCGCCTGAGAGATTTCCTCTCAAAGGTGCTTATATAAGGAAGGAGAAAGCTTATGTTATCAGCAGTTGCAGGCGCAGTCAGATTTGTTATGGTCGCGATTATGACCGTCGTTACGTTTATCACCCCGTTTCTCGGCAAAAAAGAGGGCAAAATCGAGCGCAAGGCGGAAGAATGCAAAGCGGCTTTCGCAGCAATTTCCGATACTCACCTGACAGACAGTTTCATCCGCCTCGGTATGTTTGAATTCGGCCTTCAGGATATGGCTGAGGCCACCGACCGCCTCGATGCTCTTGTAATCAACGGCGACATCACCGACCACGGCTATCCCGAGCACTGGCAGGCATTCACAGACACCCTGCTCAAATATGATATTTCAGATAATAATATCATGGTGCTCGGCAATCACGATACCTGGGGCGGCGACCGCACCGGCGATTATACCAAAGAAAACTTTATAAAGTATTCAAAGGAAGCCACCGGCAGAGAGATTGACAATGTGTATTTTACCGCCGAAATAAACGGCTATCCGGTAATTGTTCTCGGCTCTCAGTCAGATCACACCGGCCCGACCTTCTATCAGGATCAGCTTGACTGGTTTGCCGAGGAGATGGAAAAGGCCTCCGAAAAGGGCCTGCCGATTTTCGTATTCTGCCATCAGCCCTTCAACGGCACCCACGGTCTGCCTTACAACTGGGAAATGGAAAAGGACGCCGACCCCACGGAAGGCGGAATCGGCGAGCATTCGGACTATATTCTCAATATCTGCAATCAGTATAAAAACGTAATCTTTATCAGCGGACACGTCCACGCGGGCCTCAGTAATACCGAGGACGGCACTAATTATTCAAGCGTTGAAAAGGTCGGCAATGTCACTTCCGTAAATCTGCCGAGCTATGAGTATTTCGATGTTCTCCGCCACGGCCACATGGTAAACGGCACAGGCTTCGTATTTGAAGTTTATGACGGCGAAATCCTCCTGCGCGCACGCAATTTCGCTACCGGCACCTGGCTCGAAAACTATGATGTGACAATAGAGATTGAGAAATAAGAGCATAAAAATAACCCGTCGAGTTATCTCGACGGGCTTTTTGTTACTGTAATCAGTCGCTGATATAGGGCATGAGAGCAACCTGACGTGCGCGCTTGATGGCGGTGGTCAGCTCGCGCTGATGCTTTGCGCATGTGCCTGTAACGCGGCGGGGGAGTATCTTCGCTCTCTCGGAAGTGAACTTTGAAAGCTTGTTGACGTCTTTATAGTCGATATACTCTACTTTATCAACACAAAAAGCGCAGACCTTTCTGCGGCCTTTTCTGTTGCCTTTGGCGTTCTTATCATAAGGCATGGCATAAACCTCCTTTAATAATCGGAATTCTCTCAGAAGGGCAGATCGTCCTCATCGGGAATTTCCTGGAAATCTCCCTCATCTGCTGTTGAGTATGAGGGTGCGGGTTCATTGAATGCGGCGGGAGCAGCAGAAGTTCCGGTATTGGTATCGTTTTTGCCTCCGCAGAAGCTGATATTGTCCGCTATTATCTCTGTGCTCTTTCTCTTGTTGCCGTTCTTGTCTTCCCAGTTTCTGGTCTGGATAGAGCCGTTAACCGCAATCATTGAGCCCTTGTGAAAGAATCTGCTGACAAATTCGGCCTGCTGTCTCCATGCTGTAACATCAATGAAGTCTGCCTGACGCTCTTCGCCCTGCTTGACAAAGTTTCTGTCAACTGCGACGGTGAAGGAGCATACCGATATATCCTGAGAAGTCTTCTTGAGCTCGGGATCCGCGGTCAGACGACCCATAATTGCTGCACAATTAAGCATTGTTTCCGGCCTCCTGAAAATTAATTATTTTTCTTCTTTTGCTATGATGAGCGAACGAAGCACGCCGTCTGTGATTTTGAACACACGGTCGAGCTCAGCGGGGAACTCGGGCTCTGCCGAGTAGTTGTAGATGGCATAGTATCCCTCGGGCTCGTCGTTGATGGGATAGGCGAGTTTGCGCTTGCCCCACTCATCAATGCTCTCGAGAGTGCCTTCCGCTTCGATCATGGCCTTGAATTTCTCGATGAGTGCCTGAACAGCTTCTTCGCCGTTGGCTACTGAGAAAACAACCATGGTTTCGTAGTTCTTTGCTGACATCCTTAAGCACCTCCTTCCGGTCTTCGGTCACGACTGTCGTGACAAGGAATAAATTATTATTTAATCTGCCGCATACACGGTGGAGTTAAATTCTATCAAATAATATAATAAAAGTCAAGAATTATTTTTATTAAGAATACATTTCGCGGTTTCTGATGATCTTCATCGTGGTTGTCTTCGGGAATTCGGTATCCCTGGTCTTGATGGTTATAACTCTCTTGAATTTCGGGAGAACCTCATTGACCTTGTGGACATCCTCTTTCAGATGCTGCTCGCAATCGGGATATTCTTCCTTGTTGAGATAGAATTCCGCAGTGATCTTGTCATCTTCCTGATATACGAGAACCTCGGAGACATAATCGATGCAGATGAGCTTATCCTCAATCTCCTCGGGGGAGACGTTCTTGCCGTTTGAGAGAACGATGAGATTCTTTTTGCGGCCTACGAAATAGAGGTAGCCGTCCTCATCCATTCTGCCGTAGTCGCCGGTCCTGAGCCATCTGCCGTCCTCGGCGTCGTCAAACGCCTCTGCGGTAGCTTCGGGATCGTTATAGTAACCCTGCATGACATTCGTGCCCTGAACGTAGATTTCGCCCACGCCGAATTCATCGGGATACATGATCTTGATTTTGTTGCAGGGGAGAGCCTGACCGACGCTGCCGAAGCGGACATAGTCCCTGAGGTTTACGGTGATAGCGGGGGAGCATTCGGTCATGCCGTAGCCGTTGATGATCTGGATGCCGAAATCGTTCATACCCTGCTCGTATTTCGGATCGAGATTCGCGCCGCCGCAGATTATGAATTCAAGCTCGCCGCCGAGATTGTCGATGATGGTCTTGAATATCTTTCTTCGAACGTCGATGCCGTGCTTATAAAGGAATCTGCTGATTTTAAGACCTTTTTCAAGTTTCTCCGCCTGGCCGCTCTTTTTTGCGGTTCTCCAGATTCTGTCATAGATGCTGTTGACAACGAGCGGAACCGCCGAGAAGTTCTGCGGATGATAAGTCTTCATATCCTTCTGAAGATCCTTGACGCCGTCGTTGATATATCCCCATTCAGCGAGAAGGTAGCCCGAGAAGAGGGCGCCGACCCAGCAGAATGTGTGGTTGAGCGGAAGGAATCCCATGGCGTGCTCGCCCTTCTGGACCGAGCATGATGCCGTTACATCGCTTGTGACATTGAAATGAGAGAGCATAACACCTTTGCTCAGGCCCGTTGTGCCCGAGGTATAGACGATGCAGGCAAGATCATCGGGTTCAACTTTAGCGTCGATGCAGCGTGTGTCGCCCGCCTTGATCGCGGCTCTGCCTTCCTCTTTATATGCCGGGAAATCGGAGACATTGTAGAATTCCTTTACCGGATTCTGCGGATCCGCCTTGACCGCGTCAACGAAATGAGCGGTTTCGTCGCAGTAGACCATGGCGTCGCATCCGCCTCTGATGAGCTGGCTGACTATCTCTGCTTCCGAGAGTTTTATATCCATCGGCAAAACGATATTTCCGCCGATAAGAGTGGCGTAATAGGCAACTATCCATTCATAGGAATTCTCGGCGATGATGGCAATCGTCTTTTTGCCGTCAAGTCCGTGGTGCCGAGAGCGGTGATTTCATCCCAGGTCTGGTTGAAGGAGCGCTCCTCCTCTTCCTTCTTGGCGTTGAGGAAGATGAACTGTCTCTTGTCGCCGCCCTTTCTGGTGCCGTATTCGATAATTTCCTTGAGCGTTTTCAGTTTGTTTATTTCTTCTACAAATGCGGGGTCGATGTCGTTGAGTAATTTCTTTTTCAAAGCTTTACATCCTTCCGTTTAGAAATATACCATTTCGGTTTTTCGCAGATTAACCTTTCAAATTATATCATTAAATAAATAAAATAGCATTAGATAAAACAGAAAAAGTGCATAAAAAACAGCGCCGTTTTTCGGGATATTGTATAGTCCATTCTTAAATTTGACAATATATAGTTACTGTGTTATTATAAAATATAAAGCTGATTATTATCCGGAAGGGGTGAGAGAATGAATGAAAAAATCGGCGAGCTCCGCAAAAAAGCAATGTCCCTGCCGCTGACTCCCGGCGTCTACATCATGAAAAACAAGAGCGGGGAAATAATCTATATCGGCAAGGCAAAGGCACTGAAAAACAGAGTAAGCCAGTATTTCGGCTCGCCCAGGAATCACACCGCCAAAGTGCTGAAAATGGTCGAAAACGTCAATGATTTTGATTACATTCTCTGCGACACCGAGTTTGAAGCGCTTGTGCTCGAATGCTCTCTGATAAAACAGCATTCCCCGAAATACAATATTCTCCTGAAGGATGACAAGGGCTACAGCTATATCAAAGTTTACGGCGACGAGTGGAAAAATTTCCGAGTTGTTCTTCAGAAGGATGACGACGGCGCTCAGTATATCGGCCCTTATATGAGTTCTGCGGGAATTTCGGCCGCAGTTGACAGGGCAAAGAAGATATTCCGCATTCCGACCTGCAATAAACAGTTTCCGAAGGAATACGGCAAGAGCAGGCCCTGCCTCAATTATTCGATAGGTCAGTGTTCCGCTCCCTGTGCGGGCAAAATAAAAAAAGACGCTCATAACGAAAATGTCGCCCGCGCTTTGGATTTCATCACGAACGGTTCGGATAAAGTGATTGAAGAGCTGACGGAGCAGATGATGAAGGCTTCCGAAAACGAAGAGTTTGAAAAAGCCGCGAAACTCCGCGATACCATAAAGTCGATAAATAAGATTTCCGATAAGCAGAAGGTGGTTGCCGCATCTGTTAAAGAGCAGGATGTTTTTGCAATAGTCGGAGCCAAGCAGGGTGTTAATCCGAAGGCCTGCCTCTCGGTTCTGAGATTTGAAAATTACCGTCTTTATGATAGCGAGCATTTTATAATAGATCTGCCCGAGGATCTGCCTTCCGCAAGGCATGAGCTTATCAGAAGCTTTTATATTATAAGGGATTACGCTCCGCCGAGAATTGCGGTTGACGGCGAGACCGAGGATGCTGAGCTCCTTTCGCAGTGGCTCTCCGAAAAGGCGGGCAGGAAGGTTACGATTGCCGTGCCTCAGCGCGGAGAACAGCACAGCATTATGGAAATGTGCCGCTCAAACGCCGCGCAGAAGCTTGCGCTCTATCTCGGGCGCACCGGCAAGGCGACCGCGGCTCTTGACGAGCTCGGTCAGATTTTAGGTCTTAAATCTCCGCCCGAATTCATCGAATCCTATGATATTTCTCATACGGCGGGCTCAAATAATGTTGCGGGAATGGTCGTTTTCAAAGACGGCCTGCCGTTCAAAAAAGCTTACCGCCGTTTTACGATAAAGGGCTTTTCCGGCCAGGATGACTATGCCTCAATGGCGGAGGTCATTGACAGACGGCTGACCGAATATGAGAACAGCGATGATACCGAGGGCTTCGGCAGGCTTCCCGATCTGATACTTCTCGACGGCGGAAGCGGTCAGGTAAATGCGGTAATACCCGTTCTAATGAAACATAATCTTGATATACCGCTTTTCGGAATGGTCAAGGATTCCCACCACCGCACGAGGGCGATTGCAAAATCCGGCGGCGAAATTTCGCTGACCTCAAAGCGCAGTGCTTTCACTC